>JASEJH010000082.1:0-3913 GCA_030016455.1 Thermoanaerobacteraceae bacterium | reverse complement strand
CGCCCGGCCGGTAGCCGCCCAGTTTATCGCCCAGGTAGTGGTACGTCACCCCGGCCTCGCCGAGCCAGGCGGCCAGCGCCGCCCGGTTGAAGTGGGGGTACCGCCGGCTGGACGGAAACCGCCGCACGTCCACCACCGCCCGGATCCCGTACCGCCGCAGCAGCGCCAGGAACTCCTCCGGGCTCCGGGTACTGGTGCCGACCGTATAAATAACCGGCCGCCCCACTTCTTTCTCCTTCATCCTTCATCCTTCATCCTTCATCCTTCATCCTTAAGTACTGCCCCCATTCCCAGTCCCGCATCACCAGCGGGTCGGCCCCGGGCTTGACCACTCCGCCACCGACCACCTCGCCGATGAAAAGGGTGTGGTCGCCCGCCGGGTGGGTCTCCACCACCCGGCACTCGATGTTGGCCAGGCAGTCCAGAAGCACCGGCACCTTGACGGCCCTCCCCGGAGCGGTCTGGAGCCCCAGAGCCTGCACCTTGTCCACCGACCGCCCCGACTGCGTGCCGCAGAACTGAGCGACGCCTACCTGCTCCGCGGTGAGGATGCTCACCACAAACTCCCGCGACGCGGTGATAAGCTCGTGGGTGTAGCGTTCCGGTGCAACGGAAACCATCACCAGGGCGGGGCGGAAAGAAACCTGGCTCACCCAGGAAGCGGTCATCAGGTTGTGGCGGCCGTCGTGGAAGCTGCCGATCAGGGTTACCGGCCAGGGAAGCTGTCTTAAGGCGTCTTTCACCGTTATCTCCTCCCTTTTTCCAAAAACTCTTTAAGCCCGACCTTAAGGTATAATTTACCGCTGAGGGGTAAAATCCTGTCTGCCCCGGCGTTTTTTCTGTACCGGCCCCGCACCTCTTGTAAAAACAAAACTCCGGCACCGCCGGGTACCGGAGCCTTAAAACCTGGGTCCCCGCCGCTTAATGCGGGGCCATCTGCGGCTGCTCGGCCTGCTTCCACCCCGCAACGTTCAGTTCCTAGCAGCAGCTCACCTGCTCCGGCGGGGACGCTGGCGTAGTCAACTTGCAGGGCCCGGGCCGGACACGGGTTGAATGGGTGAGGTTGTATATCCGCACCGGATGAAGATAATCCGAGCGGCAACATCCCGGTTCCGGGATTATCTCCTGCCCTGCGGCCGCACTTTCCTCACCGGCGGCGGTAACGGGCCGAGCCGCCTCCCGGCCGGCGCCAGGGCGCTTTTGCGGTAACCGTAAAGTAAGTAAACCGCGATTCCGAAGCCCATCCACACCACGAAGCGGAGCCAGGTGAGCGGGGGCAGGCTCAGGATGAGGTAGACGGAGAATGCCAGCGACAGAAGCGGCAAATAGGGCGAAAACGGCACCCTGAAGGGCCGCGGCGCGTCCGGGTTTGTTTTCCGGAGCACCAGCACCCCCACGGCCACTACGCTGAAGGCGGTCAGCGTCCCGATGTTGGCAAGCTGGGCAATAATGTCGATCGGAAGAAAGCCGGCGAGTAAAGCCACTCCCGTCCCGACCAGCAGGGTGTTCACGTACGGCGTCCGGAACCTGGGATGAACCCGGCTCAGCACGCCCGGCAACAGGCCGTCCCGGGACATCGCGAAGAAGATCCTGCTCTGGGCGTAAATCACTACCAGGAGCACGGAGGTGATCCCTGCGAGGGCGCCAAGGGCCACCACTCCGCCCGCCCACGTGATCCCCGCCCTGACGAGCGCCGTGGCCACCGGCGAAGCCACGTTCAGTTCCGTATAAGGCACCAGTCCGGTGAGCACCAACGTCACCAGGATGTAGAGCACCGTGCACACGGCAAGCGAACCGATGATACCGACCGGCAGGTTCCGCTGGGGCGACCTGGTCTCCTCGGCAGCCGTGGCCACGGCGTCAAAACCGATGTAGGCGAAGAAAATAATGGCGGCGCCGTGCATTATACCCGCCTGCCCGTACGGGAAGAACGGCCGCCAGTTCGCCGGGTCCACGTGCCGGGCGCCGGCGAAGATGAAAAGCAGTATCACGCCGATTTTGACGGCCACCACGATTTTGTTCACCGCGGAGCTTTCCCGGGTGCCGGCCGTGACCAGGGCGGTCACCAGAAGCGCGATCAGCACCGCCGGAAGGTTCACTACTCCCCCGCCCGCAGGCGAATGGGTAAGGGCGGCCGGAAGCACCACACCCAGCGAATGCAGGAACTCGCCGAAGTAGGCGCTCCAACCGACGGCCACCGCGCCGGCGGCCACCAGGTATTCGAGGATGATGTTCCAGCCGACGATCCAGGCGATGAATTCCCCCAGCGAGGCGTACGCGTAGGTGTAGGCGCTGCCGGCCACAGGGATCATCGCCGCCAGTTCCGCGTAGGTGAGCGCCGCCAGGCCCGCGGCGATCCCTGAAACCACGAAGGAAAGAACAAGGGCCGGCCCGGCGTACTGCGCCGCGGCCACCCCGGTAATGACGAAAATCCCGGTACCGATGATGGCACCGATGCCGAGCGCCACCAGGTCGAACGGACCAAGCGCCCGGGCCAACGGGCCTCTCTCCCGCTCAATGCCGAATTCCCGGAGGCTTTTCCTGCGCCAGAAATCCCGGGTAATCCTTCCACCCCTCCTTATAGTATGAGCCGGCCGCTGGTGCAATATATCCGGGGAAACCGCGGCAGGTCCCAAGGAAAATTTCGTATGGCGGACAGAATTTATTATAATTTAAAATAATGAAAAGGCGGGCCGCAGGACGCGGACCCCTTTAAAGCGCGGACACAAACCGAACCGGGAAAAGGAGGCGGAAAGATGCAAATCAAATGGTTGGGGCACGCCTGTTTCCTGCTCACAACCGCGGGGGGAGTGAAGGTCCTCACCGACCCCTTCGACGAAACCGTGGGCTACCCTCTGCCTGCGGAAGCCTCGGACGTGGTCACGGTAAGCCACCAGCATTTCGACCACAACGCCGTCAGCCTGGTAAAAGGAAAACCGGAGGTGGTTGAAGGCACAGGCGCACGCCAGGTCAAGGGGATAGCCTTTCGGGGTGTAGCCACCTTCCACGACAAGGAGAAGGGAGCAAAACGCGGCCCGAACACCGTCTTCGTCATCGAGGCCGACGGGGTGAGGGTCTGTCACCTGGGAGACCTGGGCCACCCGCTGGATGCAGCTAAGCGCCAGGAAATCGGTCCCGTGGACGTACTGCTCATCCCCGTAGGCGGGACTTTTACCATCGACGCAAATGAGGCGGCCGCCCTGGTAAAGGAGTTGCAGCCGCGGATCGCCGTGCCGATGCACTACAAAACACAGTACCTGAACTTCCCGATTACCCCGGTGGACGATTTCCTGAAGCACTTCAGCGGCGTGCGGCGCGAAAGCGTGCTGGAGGTGACTCCGGAAAACCTGCCCCCCGCGACCAGCGTGGTGGTATTAGAACTCAGCCGTTAGAATCGTAAGGCCCGGTGTTCCCGGGCCTTCGTGCGCCTCCAGGCTGTACCCCGGACGGTCGCATCCGGACTCGCTGTTCAGTTCCTTCTATAAGAATATACACCGGCCAACATGTTTTTGTGAACGTTTTAATCTTTTGCAGGGTAATCCTGGTACTTCCGTGTCCTGGAGCAAGATCCCTAAAGAGAAGAGGTTTTTAAACTCCTCCATTGTCATATTCGCCTCTTCAGGATATTTCTTAGAAGTTTGGGTTTGAGAACTCCCCCGGGGTGGACGGGAACGGTAACCAGGGCTTTGATGCCGGGCTTGCGTAAGTGATGGTGGCTGCCCCGGATTCTTACCAAGATGAAACCGGCCCGCTTTAAAGCAGCCACCACTTCTTCCCCGGTAACCCTGGGCAGCTTACTCACGAAGCTATCTCCACCTGCACCTCGGCGAACTCCACGTCCTTTGAGGGCAACGGCAAGCCCTCCTGTGCCAATGCCTCCAGGTAACCGGCAATAGCCTCTTTAGCCCGTTCC
>JASEJH010000081.1 GCA_030016455.1 Thermoanaerobacteraceae bacterium | reverse complement strand
CGCCGCTCGTCGTCGCTCAGTTTGGTTGCCGCGCGTCTCAAGTGTTCGCTGAGGAGCTGAAACAGGCGACGCCGCCTCCTCTCCCTACACACATTTTCATTCCCGGCGGCGACGGTTAATTAATCGTCAACAACTCCTTAAAACCAGCGATAATCTGGGGCGGCGGTTGGCAGATCAGCCCGCCAAATACGCCTTTCGATTCCGGTTCAGCCTTATTATACCAGACCCCCCGGGCAAAAAAACAACCCCCGGCTTACCAGGGGTCATCGTCGTTTGCTACTCTTCGCAACCACTGCCGCAACCGGAACACTTGTCTGGACTACAGCCGCCCGACCCGCTGATGGCCTGATTCAAAATCTGGTTGATCTGCCGCAGCACCTGGTCGAAGTTTTCCTGCGCCTGGAGAAAACCGCTGATCAACGGGTTCTGCTGCATCCGCGCCCGGACCGAACCGAAGGCTTCCTGCTGTTCCGGCGACGGTTCCATCCCCCTAAGCCGCAAAAATTCGAGCTCCTGACGGCACTGCTGGAACTCTTCCAAAAGTCCCCGTGCCTCCTCGTCCGCAAACATTTTCTGTTCCGCTTCCCGCACGTTCTGGAGTTCCTCGCTCTGGCTGAGCGCCACGCCCAACTCAACCGCCTTGGTCAAAACCGACACTTTTTCACCTCCCTGCACATTGGTTTAAAATCACACGCCTGCAAGAACCCTGCGGACACAGGCCCGGACCACCAGGGGTCTCCAGGGTGAAATTAGATACATTATATAAGGAACAAGACGATTTAGCAAGGCCGCGAATCTCCGCCCGGGCCATGCGGTCACCGGCCGGGTCTTACTCCTTCAAGCCCTGCATTCATTCTGCACGACTTCCCCCTCCAGGTACGTCAGGTGGGCGGCGGTTATCCGCACCGTCACCAGCTTGCCCGCAAGTCCGGCCCCGCCCCGAAAGACGACCGTTTTATTGGTCCGGGTCCGGCCGGTGAGTTTCGCCGGGTCGGTCGCGCTCGGCCCTTCTACCAGGACCTCGTGCACCTTTCCTTCTTCCGCCCGGTTGCGCTCCAGGCCGATGGACTGCTGCAGGGCGATCAACTCCTGGCACCGGCGGGACTTCACCTCCTCCGGCACCTGGTCCGGCAGGGAGGCCGCCGGTGTCCCCCGCCGCCGGTTGTAGACGAAGGTAAAGGCCTGGTCGAACCCCGCCTCCCGCACCAGTTCCAGGGTGGCGGCGAAGTCCTCCTCCGTCTCGCCGGGGAAGCCGACCATAATGTCGGTGGTGATGCTGGCGCCCGGCACCGCCCGGCGAATTTGCTGCACCAGGTTCAAATAGCCGTCCCGGGTGTAACCCCGGCGCATCAGCTTCAGGATCCGGTCGGAGCCGGCCTGCACCGGCAGGTGAAAGTTTTCGCACACCTTCTCCAGGCGCGCCACCGTTTCGACCAGCCGTTCGTCGAAGTCCCGCGGGTGCGAGGTGGTGTACCGGATCCGCCACAGCCCTTCCATGCCGTTCACCATTTCGAGCAGGTCGGCGAAGGTAACCCGGGGGGAAAGCCCTCTCCCGTAAGCGTTGACGTTCTGGCCAAGCAGCACCACCTCCCGGTACCCCGCCGCGGCCAGTCCCTCCACCTCCCGCACCACGTCTTCCGGCCGGCGGCTGCGCTCGCGCCCCCGCACGTAAGGCACAACGCAGTAGGCGCAGAAGTTGTTGCAGCCGTACATTACCGGCACCCACGCGCGGATGCGGCTCTCCCGCTTCACCGGCAACCCCTCGGGAATGCAGCAGGCCTCCGGCTGCACCGCCACCAGCGGACCTTCTTCCTCCACCCGCCGGAGGAGTCCGGCAAGCTCGTGCCGGTTGTACGTCCCGATCACCAGGTCCACGAAGGGAAAGCGCCGCCGGATTTCCGCCGCCACCCCCTCCTGCTGGGGCATGCACCCGGTCACGGCGATGATCATCTCCGGACGCAGCCGCTTCAGGCGCCCCAGACTCCCGAGCAGCCCCCAGACCTTGTTTTCGGCCGTCTGGCGGACGCAGCAGGTGTTCACCAGCACCAGATCGGCCGCGGCGGGCCGGTCCGCCCGCGTGTAACCCATCTCCTCCACGATGCCGGCCATAACCTCGCTGTCCCACTCGTTCATCTGGCAGCCGTAAGTCACAACGCAGTATCTTTTCGACATAGTTCCACCCGCAATTATTATAACAGAAGCCGTGCTCCCCGGCCTGATGGTACCGGCACTGCATAGAAGACCACTGCACCGGCCGCCCCTGCTTGAGCCGGGTGCACCCGGTCAAAAAAAGACGCCGGCGGTTATAAAATTCTTTTCTGCGGCCAAAATAATGAAGAACCAAAAATTAAAGGAAAAGGAGGAATGACTGATGAACCAGCACATTCACTGCCTTGTAAACGACTGTCATTACTGGAGCCAGGGTAATCTCTGCAAGGCGAACGAAATCTTGGTCGCTTCCGACCAGTTCGGCGACGTTCAGCCAGACCGCGTGGACGCCAAAATGGCCAAGCAACTCAGCCCCACTCCCGCAGGAGGCTCCTGCATGGCCACCTGCTGCAAGACTTACGTGAGCAAAGGCTCCGCTGAAACCGACGCGGACAGAATCACCAGAATGTCTTAGGCCCCGGAGACCCGGCTGCCCTACCGGCCGGGTCTCCTGCTCCAGGTCCCGACCTGAGCGTAACTCCTTTCCGGAGCGGGATTTCCTTGGTTTTCCCGGGATACATTCGGATAAACGGCGGGAAAATAATCCGAGGAGGTGGTAAAGTGGTTCAGTTCAACATGAGCGAAATAGAGAAGCTGCAACTCCGGCACAGTCTCAACATCGAGCAGGTACGGGCCAAAAAGCTGGCCGGCTACGTTGACGCCGTACACGACCCCGCACTAAAAGGACTTCTCAACCAGATGCACCAGATGAGCCAGCAGCACATCAACACCCTGAACAACCTGCTCGGGCAGGCGGGGATCATGCAGACCCAGGTAACATACTTTTAGGCGACTTGGAGCCGGGGCCGGAGGGCTTCGCCCGTGTCACCGGGAACGGTTCGCGGGGCATCCGCCACTTTTTGCGTGCCCTCTTGATTCCGGCAAGTCAACATACTTTCCTTTGAGGAGGGAAAAGAATGCGGCTCGACGATAAGGATATCCTGACCGACTGCTTGGTGGACGCCAAATTCTGCTCCACCGGCTACCACCTGGCTGCCCTGGAATCCTCCAGCGACCAGATCAGAAACAGCTTCATCCGGCTGATGAACGACGAACTCGCGACGGCGAAAATGATCTTCGACGCAATGTACCAGCGCGGCTGGTACCAGGTGGAAATGGCCCGTGACGTCGCGCGGCAGGCCGCGCCGGGAATGCAGGCGCAGTACACCGCTCCCGGTGCCGGGGTGCGCCCCGAGTACAACCCGCCGGGAATGCGCCCGGAGTACCAGCGCCCGGAGGCGTTCGGCAGGCCGGAAGAACCGCACCGCTGGTAAGCGGAACAACCACCCCGGTCCCGGGGTGGTTGTTGTTTTTGTTTGGGCGGCCTCTTTCCTCCCCAACCAGATTTTCTCCCTGTTCAAATCACCTGACTGATGTGTTACAATAACTTAAAATTTCGCGGCACACAGCGGCATGCAAAGGAGCCAGTCTTCCGGCGGAACCCTCCTGCAGCAGTTGCAGAAGGCGACCAACCTGGCGCTCATCGGCAAAAAGGCCGCCCGCAAACTGAAGATCGCCCTCGGCGCCCGGGCGTAGCCTTTCAATGCGAAGCGTATGGCGAAGGTTTACGACGTCATCGTCGTCGGTGCCGGCCCTGCGGGCTGCATAGCCGCAAAAGAGCTGGCCCGGAACGGCTTGAAGGTATTGCTGCTGGAATCCAAGAAAATTCCCAGACACAAACCGTGCGCCGGGGGGCTGACGCGGAAAACCCTCTCGCTCCTGGACCCTTCTTCCCTGCCCGCGCTCTGCAAGATAGAAGAAATCGCCGTTTCCTTTCGGGGAAAAACCTTTAAGCCGGTCAAAGCGCCGCTGGCAACCGTGGAGAGGAGATTAAACTCGCGGAGCCTCGATAACGCAAACCCGGATTAAATCTTCTTTGACAAAAAGGGGATTTAACATTATAATGTTACTGGAGGTGATGTAATGCAGCGCACGCAAATCTACCTTTATCCGGAACAACACCGCGCGCTTTTAGATGAAGCGGCGAAAAAGGGGGTCTCTTTAGCAAAACTGATCCGCCAGATAGTTACCGAGCACCTGAACCGGCAGGCCAGACCTGCAGCAACCACTAAAGAAACATACCTCAGAATCGTAGGAATAGGAGCAAGCGGCAAAGCCGATATTTCCGAACGGCACGATCATTACCTGGCGGAGGTTTTAAAGAGTGATAATGGTTGATACCGGAGCCTGGTACGCGGTCTGCGACGCTTCAGACGCAAACCACCAGCGGGCAAAAGAGTTTTATGAAAAAGTGGCCGGAGCAACCCCCCTTGTAACAACCGATGCCATCTTGGTAGAAACGTGGACGCTGCTGGCCGCCCGCCTTGGCCGGCCTGTAGCCATCACCTTCTGGGAAACGCTGCGCGCAGCCGGTATTCCCGTTATCACTTTGGAAGAAGCAGATATAGAAGCCGCGTGGCAGATAATCAACGCTTTCCCCGACCAGACCTTCAGTTTTACCGATGCGACTACCTTTGCCGCCATGGAACGATTGGGCATCGAGCAGGTCTTCACTTTTGACCGTCACTTTTTCGTTTACCGTTACGGCCCCGGACGCAGAAAGGCTTTCATCTGCGAGCCGTAGCCACAGCCCTTATCGGAGACTTTTCACCCCTTTATTTGCGAAGCCGCCACCCAACGCTCAGCCTTCAGAGTACTGGGTCAAGTACCGCCAGGTGGCCCCCGCACTCAACTTAAAGAAGCAGCCCCTCTTACTTCTAACGGGGAATGTCTCTGCCAATCTTTCACTTTTCCGAACCCTATTCTATCATCCGTTCTATATTAAACAACAAACTGTAGGGGTTCAAAGCCCAGCCAAAAATTAAAAAGCCCGGGCTTTACGCCCGGATCCCTGCCAGTTTTATTTTCCAAAGTACTCTGTATATCCCTGCGGCGTTAAAACCTTGATCTTGGTTCGCCCGGCGAAGTGTTTTTTGTTCCAGGTTATTATTGCCTCGGCGCCGTATGCCTCGGCCTCCCTAAGAAAAACTGCGTCGCCGAGCGTCATCTTGCGGGTTAGGTATTCTCCTATCTCCAGTAGGTACGCGCCCACATCCGAAAATTCTCCCTTTGTGCCGGGGTAAGGATCGAGAACCATCACCGGGTATACCGCCGCGAAAGAGTAAAGCCAGGCCTCCAGTTCCTCCTGGGAAAGATTGAAGGAGGCCGCGCCGCAGATCTCTAAGAGCGTATAGAAGGGAACGGCGGCTTTCGTCCCCGCCTGCTCAACCAGGCGGAGAAATTTCTTGTTGTCCGCGTAAACAGAGTCCCTTTGAAAGAAGCGGTCAATGATGAATATGTTACTATCCAGAAATACCATACGGATCTCCCTTAGCAGCCCGGTCCATTGCTTCCCACGAAGGGAACGCCTGGACCCTCGCTGAGAGACTCTCGTTCACAACCCGCAGTTCTTCCGCCGTCATCGCGGGCAAACGCGGCTGCTTCGCCGCTATCTTATCGCGCAGCATCCGGTAGAGTGTTGTAGCCGACTGCTCCTCCTGTAAATCCGCGTTCGAGAAAGGCTTAAGGGAGGCGACAGGCTTTCCCCGGCGGGTGATGATAACCCAACTCCCTCCGGCAGCCTTTCTCAGCAGTTCGTTGGTCCGGTTCTTGAGCTCCCGGGTATTGGCAAAAATAATTTCCCGCACCTTTCTGCACCTCCGTAGCTACTATTATAGCTTCTAAGCCGTACAGCGTCAAGCACCGCTTCAACATAAACAAAAAACCGGCCCCCTTGAAAAGAGCCGAAAACCAAACATAACACAATCCACAACTAAAACAGGCTCAAAAAAGTAGCCTGTTTCCATTTTTATGCGACGCTGTAAAGGTTCGCCCAGCACTCAACTCAGAGAGACAGTCCCCTATATCTGCTACCGTGGAAGGTTTCCTCTGAACGTCCACTTTGCCAGTAAGGGTTACATCTCCTTTAGTTGAGTGCTGGGCCGCCTCCGCTTCGCGCAACTTGTCGCGCCCGACCAGGCCGACCTTGTACTGCGCCTGCACCAGCCGCAGGCCGTTTCCCGCAGTCTGCACCGCCTCTTCCACAGCTATCTCCTGGTTTTCCAAAGCCTTGATATCATGGTAGGTGCTCTTACCCGCTCCCGCAGTTCATTCTGCGCTGAGGAAATCCAGGTTATTGAACACTTACGGTAAGCCCCCCACCAAAAGGGCCCAGCACAGGCTGGACCCTTCGAATGCCGGTTTTTCTCTTTCAATTCAAGACAAGAACCGTCCCTGGATTTCCCACGTACCTTTTGGCGGGTTAAGCTTTAAAATGGAAGGTCTTACAGGGCCATAAGCGCGTTAATCACACCTTCCACCAGCTTTGCTTCCACGGTGTATCCTTTCAGGTCCGCGACACCTACCACCCTCCCGCTGCGGTCCTTTACCGTAGCGCCGCTTGACAGGCTGTAGGTCCTGAGGTACCCGTTCACCTCGATGGTTACCCGGCGGGCATCCGGGTTGTAGTTCTTAAGTAGACCGGTGACGGTGATGTTCCTGTCGTCAATCACGACGATTTCGGTTATTTTGTGCTTCTCCACCTTAACCGACACCTTGGCCCCGGGAACGATGTCCACCAGGT
>JASEJH010000080.1 GCA_030016455.1 Thermoanaerobacteraceae bacterium | reverse complement strand
GGCGACGCAAGACCCTTCCCCCCGAAAACGACCGGTAAAATTTGCTTAATCTCTTGACAACCCCGGTGTACTCGGCAAAAATATCTACGGAGAGGTTTTTCTTTTCTCTGTTTCAAAAATCTCGCCAAAAGCCGCAAAAACTTTAATTTTAATAAGTGAGCCGCCTTTTTTGCACTTTAATGCCTGCACTGCTCCAGCAGATTCCCTCTCCGTTAACGAAAGGTGATTCCGGTGAACATTGGAGAAATCATGAACGCGAACGTTCTTACTATTTCTCAAGACCAGCCGGTCTCTGCTGCTGCTCAGCTTATGCGCCAGCATAACGTGGGCGGACTGGTGGTGCTCAACAGCAACGGAAGCCTTGCCGGTATCGTAACCTCGCGGGACCTGCGCGGTGCACCAGCAAACCAACCGCTAAGGGAAACAATGTCCCGGAAACTCATCGTCGTCCAGCCCGAAACCTCGCTCTGGGAAGCCATAGAGGTGATGAACGCCGCCGGGGTCGAACGCCTCCCGGTGGTTGCCGGCGGTAAGCTCACCGGGATCGTCACCAAAACCGTTCTGCTGACCGTAATCGCGCGGCACACCGACTCGCTTACCGGTCTTTATACCGCCGCCTACCTCCGGGATGTCGCCGAGCGATTATTGCGTACAGTGCCCGAAATCAGCATCGTCTTTATTGACATAGACGATTTTGGCCTCACCAACAAGCGTTTCGGACACGCGAAGGGAGATTGGTGTCTCTGTGTTATCGCCAACCTCCTGCGCAAGCATGCCATCGCCAATGAAGATTTCCCCTCCCGTTTTGGCGGCGATGAATTTGCGGTGGCCAGCAGCCGTCCACTTACCGCCGCCTTTGACTGGGCCAAAACCTTTCTAAATGCAGTCAAAAACGTACCCCAACCTGTACCCATCAGCATCTCCATCGGCATCGCCGGCGGCCGCCGCTGTAACCTGCGCCCCGAGACGAACCGGGCAGAAGTGATTGAAAGCCTGATCAACCTGGCCAGCCTTGCCTGTACAAAGGCGAAAATAGAACAGACGGGCGTCGAAATCGCCAGCGGCAAGAGCCCGCTCATCAACTAGCGTTCCTCGCCAAGATCGGCGCGCAGGGCCGCCGCCTTGCCCAAATAAACGTGCTTAAGCTCCTTCTGGGATTTCTCCGTGTTAACGTGGATCAACACCCGAACAACGCCGGTCATTGCTCCCGGAACGCCTATTTCGCGGGCGCACAAAAGCGGGACGTCTCGCCAGCCAAGCTCCTCCCTCGCCGCCAGGGCCGGAAACTCGGCGTCGAGATCCGGGGTTAAGGTAAAAAAAATACTCGCGATCTCCTCAACGTCAACCGCGTTCTCCTTTACCATGGCCAACAGCAACTCCTTGGTGGCCGCGATTATGTCGGCTGCTGTATTCTTCTCGACTGCTATGGCGCCTCTGATTCCGCGAACGCGAATCGGTTACACGCTCCTTTCCAAATTAAGCCGCCATTTGCCTTAACCGCCGTACTTCCGCTCCAGGGCCTGGTGGTAGCGCCGCAGCTCTTCACCCATCCGGAAGCACAGCCTTTCCAGGTCGTACCGCCCTAAAACGATGCTCTCCGGCTCAATAACCTCAATCTTGCGGAATTCCTCCCGGAAGATCAGCCGGATCAGGTCGTCAATTCCCTCCGCCACCACCGTTAGCTCGAGGGGAGCGTACGCCACTTCGGCCCCCGTCGCCTCGTCGAAAACGGCGTAAACCTCCTGGGCCATGTTAATGTCCTCAATCTTTACTCCCGGCAGCGGTACGTTCCGGAAGACTGCGGCCTGTTGCTCGCGCATCTCTTCGGCCGCCTTCTCGGTACTCTTACCGCCAAAGATCAGCCGGCCCGCCCGTCCTGCGCCCCGGAAGTCCAAACGGATCCGCGCCCGGATTTCCTTCTCGGTCACCTCGGTCCCCACAAGGCTTTTAACCAAAAGGAATTCCCTCCCGTAGCAGAGTAATAACAAAGAGTTCGGCTTTAACTACGAAAATCCTGCTTTTTCCCTGTTTCTTCAAGACCGGCTTCCCGCTTTAACCGTCTGACTTCCCGGCTGCTCAAATGCCGGTATGCACCCGGTTTTAATCTCCCGAGCCGCAGCGTGCCGATGCCGGTTCTTACCAGCCTTGACACCGGGTGTCCCACCGCCGCACACATCCGCCGTACCTGGCGTTTTTTTCCCTCGGTTATCGTAATCCGTAAAACCGTTTGTTCCTGCCCCCGCCGGCTTACTTCCACCACCGCCGGCTGGGTCCATCCGTCTTCGAGCAACACCCCCCGGGCAAGCCGCGCAAGCGCTGCCGCACCTACCCGGCCTGCTACCCATGCGGTGTAGGTTTTGGGTACCTTATAGCGCGGGTGGGTAAGCCGGTGGGCCAGTTCACCGTCGTTTGTAAGCAACAGCAGGCCCTCGCTGTCGTAATCGAGCCGCCCCACCGGAAAGACCCGCTCCGGAACCTCCTGGAGAAAGTCCCGAACGCTTGTCCGCCCCTGGGGGTCAAAAAGGGTCGTGACTACGCCTTTCGGCTTGTGAAAAGCGAGGTAAACGCGTTTTTCTTCGGAAAACAGCAGCCGCCCGTCCACCTCTATTCTGTCCCGTGCCGGATCAACCCTGGCCCCCAGCCGGTCAACCACTTCCCCGTTGACCTTCACCCGTCCCTTGCGGATCAGTTCTTCGGCGTGCCGCCGCGAGGCAACACCGTACCGGGACAGGACCTTCTGCAGCCTCTCTTCAGCCAAAACCTGCTCACCCAGGAATATTATACCCGGTGGAACCGAAAACCGCGGCTGTTTTCTTTCCTTTTCTTACAGCCCCCCATGAAACCAAAAACCTTTTTGAAGCTCTGTTTTGCTCCAAATCAGCCAAAAGTGCGCCCCACGATGATCACCGAAGCCAAAAAGGTGGTAACGTCGGCCAAAAGGCCGGTTACAGGCGCATACCGGTAGTGTTTGACCCCAATCGCCCCGAAGTAAACCGACAAAATATAGAACGTCGTATCGCTCGTGCCCTGCATCGTCGAAACCAGGCAGCCGAGCAGGCTGTCGGGCCCGTGGGTCCGGATGATGTCCGTGGCGATGCCGAGGGCCGCACCGCCGGAAAGCGGGCGCATGACCGCATGGGGCAGCACCTCCGGCGGAATGCCGAAGGGCTCCAAAAGCGGTTTCAGAAAGTAAACCACGCCGTCCATGGCGCCGGACGCGCGGAAAACGCTGATGGCGACGAGCATGGCCACCAGGTAGGGGATGGTCTTGATGGCCACCTCGAACCCCTCCTGCGCCCCGGTTACAAAGGTTTCGTAAACCGGAATACGACGGCAAAACCCCAGTACGAGCACGACAAAGAGAAGGCCGGGGATGACCCAGTCGGCCACTCCGGTAATCAGGCCGCCCATTCCCTACTTCCTTCTGTAAAGCTGCCGGAACAGACTGTCTGCCAGGATCGCTACCGTCATCCCGCAGGCGGTGGCCAGGACCGTACTCCCGATAATCGCCGCCGGTTCGCGCGACCCGTAAAGCGCCCGGATGCCGATGACCGTAGCCGGCACCAGGGTAATGCAGGCGGTATTCAGCGCCAGAAACGTGCACATCGCCGGGGTGGCTTCTTCCGGGCGCGGGTTGAGCTTCTGCAATTCCCGCATCGCAACCAGCCCCGCCGGGGTGGCGGCGTTTCCGAGGCCCAAAACGTTGGCGCTGAGGTTAAGCACAATCGCGCCGACCGCGGGGTGGTCGCCCGGTACTCCCGGGAACAGAAGCTGCACCAGCGGCCGTACCAGCCGGGCCAGCGCTCTCACCAAACCCGCCGCCTCAGCGACCCGCATTACGCCCAGCCAGAAGCTTACAACCGCTATTAAGCCGAAGGACGTCTCCACCGCCAGCTTCGCGCCCTCCAGCACCGCCCGTGTAACCGTCTCCACCTTCCCGTGCACGGCGGCTACAACGATACCGGAAAGCATCAGCAGCAGCCAGAAAAAATTGACCATCCGCCCACCTCTTTTCCCGGGTCGCCATCCTGGTAACCGCATCAGGCTCTTTTGTGAACCCGGCTTAACGTTAGCCGCACCTAAACACAGCAATCTGAGCGCCGACACCGGCCCCGGACGACAGCGTTTCATTATAAAAGCTTATTGGGGAAGCTTGAGATTAGAAGCCCGCAGAACCAAAATGATTGGGCACGCAGTCTTAGGTCCTGTCACCGAGGGGAAAGGGGTTGGGCGTCCTCACAGAGCAGGAACCGGAAGTCCCCGTGGAGCGGGCCGCCCCCGTCGTTCAGAGGTTGGGCGTCCTCATAGAGCAGGAACCGGTAAAAAGAAAAGCGCACCCAGGACAGACGCAATTTCGTTGGGCATCCTCATGGCATCCTCATGGAGAGGAACGGGGAGCGCCGGGTTACCGCTTACCGCAGCTGCTCCAGCGCCTCTCCTCCCGGAGCCGTGAAGCGGGCCTCCGGATCCTCCTGCTCAAAAAAGAAATACTGGTTGCGTCCCAGGTGCTTGGCTTCATAGAGAGCATGGTCCACCACCGACAGGATCCGCTCTACATCCCCGCCGTCCCACGGGAAGGCGGCGATTCCGACGGAGATCGTGAACCGCGGATTGGCGTAACTTTCCACGGCGTCCAAAAGCCGCCGGGCCACTTTCGCTGCCTCGTGAATATCGGCTTGGGGCAGGACCACCGCAAACTCGTCGCCGCCGTAACGCCCGATGACGTCGTTTTGTCTCAGGTTCATGCGGGCCAGGGCCACCACCTGTTGGAGGCACTGGTCGCCTACCTGGTGCCCCAGGGTGTCGTTGATCTTTTTGAAACCATCAATATCCAGCATCAGCACCGCGAAGGGTTGCCGGCTTATTTTCGCCTGCAGCCAGATTTCCTGTATCTTTTGAAGAAACTGGCGCCGGTTGAGTGCGCCCGTGAGAAAATCCGTGGTTGCCGCTTTTCTCAGTTGCTCGTTTACGACCCGCAGGTCGGCCGTCCGGAGCGCGACCAAATTTTCCAGGTTCTCGTTGACCCACCGCAGGTTTTCCTGAACCTGGGAAAGCCGTTCAAAAGGCTCTTTTACCGCAACCACGAAGACGGCGTGAAAGAGCAGGCAGAAGGCCGCCAGTTTGTAGAGGTGGTTGATAATCAGAAACGTCTCGCCGGCATGCCAGCCAAGACTAAAGACCGCCCCGCCGACCAGAATAGCCCCGGAAACCTGCGTCATAACAAGATAGGCGGGATGACGCAGCCGGATATACTTTAGCATGTAAAAAGCGGCGGCACCCCCTGCAAGTACCAGGGCTGCGGTTTCCAGGTTCGTTCCGGCAGGAGCAGGACCGTCCCCAGGAACAAAAGGATACCGCAAAATGATTCCGGCAAGCGTTGCCGTTGCGCCCAAAACCAGAAATAAAAGGGTATAACGCAAACCCTTGCCGCCGCGCTCCGAAACCGATGCCAGGCTGCCAACAAATAAACCTCCCGCTGCCAAACAAGACTCGCCCCACAAGAACAAAGAGGCCTTCCGGGAAGCGCCGGGTGACAGGCAGGCCGCTACTTCCGGATAAGACAAGGCGGCATGGAAAAGCCCGAGGATGGTCACCCCAAGAAAAGAGACCGCGATCAGGTAGTATTCCAGGCGTTCGTTCCAGCTCTTGGAATACCAGAGCACCAGAAAAATACCGAGAGCCAGGGAAACCGTCAGAACCTCTGCAATGGCATGAAAGGGCAAAACCACTGCCTGTTCTGCCGCAAAATGCACGAAAATACCGATAAGCGCCAGAAAAATCCAAAAAATAATGAAACCCAAAATTTCCGGTTTCAGCAGTTTTTCGGTCATACCCGACCACTCACACTGCAACTCGCCTTTTTGGGCTTTTTCTACATAAGTTCCTAAAATTCCTCCCTCGAATGCCGCTTTTCCGTCGTGTGGTTCCTCTAAAGAAATGCTTAGCGAAGTGTGCGCTTAAAAAAGAAAAAGGACTTCTCATCAGAAGCCTGGGCGAAAAATTTTTCGAGATTATATTAACCTGAGCCGGGTAATTTGCTCGACCGGCTGATTACCTGCCGGGAGGCTCAGGCTCTCGTGTACGCCTCATTTCCTCGATTTTTTCCAGCACCCACGGTGCCAGATCAAGCAGCCGCTCGGCCAGGTGGTTCCCATCTACGGGGAGAAGGCGCACGTTGTCCCCTTTTACGACCAGAAACCCAACCGGTTGAACGGAAACACCGGCACCGCTCCCACCACCAAAAGGGGCTTCACCGGCAGTTTCCGGCTGCTCTATCGCAAAGGCGCTCCCGCCCGCGGCGAAGCCGCACGCAACCCGGGAAACCGGAATAATTACCGTTCCGTCCGGCGTTTCGACGGGATCGCCGACTACCGTGTTGACGTCCACAATCCCGCGGATATTCTCCATCGCCGTCCTCATCAGGCTTTCGATCGGATGCTCCAAGAGTTCCACCCCACAGAAGATAGCGACCCCATAGCCACACCGCGCAGCCGCTAAAATAAATATGTCCCTGTGCGACCTGAAATATTCGGGACATCTTGCCGGAAGCAGCCGGACACGACCAGTCCCGGCTTTTGCCGCCGGTGAAACGCAACCGCCCTCTTTCTTTCGCCTGTACTTTTCTCCGTACATTCTCTGTACAAACACTTGCGCGGCACGGTGCTCGTTTGGAGCTTTCAGGCCTCCAGGCTGATGTTGGCCTCGATCAAACCTGCATCGGTAATAATTTCCACCGCCAGTATCCTGACGTGGCTGAGCAGGGTAATGTTTTCCCCGGTGATCAGGGTAGGCGGCGAAACGTTGACCAGAAGGCCATTCCGCTCGAAACTCATTGCCGCTTTTGAAGTAAGCATGTTGGCCAACTCCG
>JASEJH010000007.1:3479-18010 GCA_030016455.1 Thermoanaerobacteraceae bacterium | reverse complement strand
CTTCGCCAGGATGTCCTAAAACACCCCTGAACTTGCAGCTTTAATGGGAGAGTCCATCCCTGCTGTTTCAAGCGCCTTGCGTTAGGCTTAACTCAAGGAGCCTTTACCCGCTCCTCAATGCTTCACCACTGCTCAGTTTTCAAAGACCGACTCCGGATTTTTATCTTAACATACCCGAATTAAGGTTGTCAAGAGGTTCTCCCCTACTCTGAATACCCGAAAAACCTTTTACCAACCGGTTCCTTTATAAATATTTTAAGCCTTTTACCCCGAAAAGACGCAAAATAAAGCTGTTTTCTACGCCCTCGTTTTTTCGGCAGCACCGGAAAGCATCGGCGGAGAAAGCGTGGCCGGGATTGTGTCCAACCGTACGCCCCGCCAACTGCCGGAAGAAAAACCCGCGGCTCTACAACCGTGGCCACGGGTAAAGGCGGTACGGGGTTCCCGTGAATAGTTCCCTTCGAGAGGATCACCCCGCCTGCTCGTGTGAATCGAACTCAACCAGCACCGCATCCACGCCGATTTTCCTGATCCGGTCCCAGG
This sequence comes from Thermoanaerobacteraceae bacterium, assembly GCA_030016455.1. GTDB lineage: Bacteria > Bacillota > Desulfotomaculia > Desulfotomaculales > Ammonificaceae > Yes71-27. The sequence goes on along the minus strand of JASEJH010000007.1, from coordinate 17,467 downwards.
GAACAACCTGGTCCCGTCCGAAGCGGAAAAAGCCCAGGTACCGCCTTCCTCCCCCCAGAACAAGTGCCACGACCGTTCCCCTTTCATCAATGTGCATGTCTTTGACCGGCCCGAGACGCCGGCCGTCAACAATATTGATGAAGTCGCGCCTGGCCAGTTCCGAAACCCTGAACAACTCTCTCACCCCCCGTTTTCCCCCGCCATCCTATGCAAATCGCGGAAAAACGGTTACCGTTGCTGCTGTGCACCAGGCCCGCTAAAGCCCCAGTTCCCGGCGTACAGCCTCCTGCAAAGTTGCTACCGCTTCCGGAGTGGACACCTCGGCATAGACCCGGAAGACCGGCTCGGTGCCCGACGCCCGGACTAGGAACCAGGAGCCGTCCGCGAGCTCCACCTTAACCCCGTCTATGGTGGTCCGGCGCTTCACCTGCTTGCCGGCAACGTTCTCCGGGTGGAATTCGGCCAGGAACCCCAGGATGCGTTCCTTTTCTTCCGGGGTGGTGCGGTAATCCAGCCGGCTGCTGGCCAGATAACCGAAACGGTCGTAGATCTCCGCCAGCACGCCCGCGAGCGGTTTGCCATACACCGCCGCCACCTCGGCGGCCAGCAGGCCGGCCAAGATGCCGTCCTTTTCCGGTACGTGGCCCCGGATGGAAAGACCGCCGCTTTCCTCGCCGCCGCAGATGCAGCCATAGTCCCGCAGGCACTGCCCGATATACTTGAAGCCGACCGGCGTCTCGTATACCCTTTCCCCGTAAGAGGTTGCAATGCGGTCCACCAGGTGCGTCGTCGCGATTGTCCGCGCCACCGGACCCCGCCAGCCCCGGCCGGCCAGCAGGTGGTAGCAGGTGATTGCAAGCAACTGGTTGGGAGAAATGTAGGTGCCGTCGCTGTCAATAATCCCTATGCGGTCCGCGTCCCCGTCGAGCGCCAGACCGAGCCGGGCTCCGCCGGCCGCGACGGTATCACGCAGCTCTTGCAGGCGCGCGGCAACCGGATCCGGCAGCCCGCCCCCGAAAAGCGGGTCGCGGTGATTGTGGATTACAGTGACCTCCGCCCCCAGCCGGCCAAGAAAACCGTCGAGATAACCGATCCCCGCGCCGTACATGGGATCCACCACCACCTTGAGGCCCGCCCGGCGAATCGCTTCCCCGTCAATTAGCGTTGCGAGGTGGGTAAAGTATTCCTCCATCGGCTCAATTACATGGAGCGGCGCCCGCTCCTCTTTTGGTGCAGGCGGCAGGCCGGCGAGCAGCGCCTCGATCCTTTCGGTCACGTCGGGCAGCGCGGGCCCTGCGTATTCCGGGATGAACTTTATGCCGCAGTACTCCGGCGGGTTGTGGCTGGCCGTCAGAACCACCGCTCCGCCGGCATTAAGGTGCCGGATGGCAAAGGCCGCCACCGGCGTAGGAATGGCGCGCTCCGGCAGGTAAACGGTAATGCCCCACCGGCGCAGCACCTCTGCCGCCGCCGCCGCAAAGCGGTCGGCCAGGAACCGGTTGTCGTAGGCAACAACCACGCCCCGGCCGGCCAAATCTCGCTCCCGGAGGTACGCGGCCACCGCTTCCACGACCAGTTCCACGTTGGCAAAAGTAAAGTCGCGGGCGATCTCGCCCCGCCAGCCGTCGGTACCGAACTTAATCTCGGGCAAGCAGTCCCCCTCCTATCCCCAAGCGCTTTTTACCCCTCTCCGGCAAAATTCCACCCCACCTAAAAAATCCCTTCCAAGAAGGCCATTGAAAAAATTGCCCGGCATGATAGAGGTGGGAGGTGAGAAGTTAGAAGTGAGAGACAGGAGAAGGAATTCGCAAAGTGAATCCCAGCAAAAAATCTCACCTCCAACCTCTCACTTCCCACTTCTAAATTTACTGCCCCCACTTCCCGGGCAGCTTGTCGGTGACGTCGGTGAGGTGCTCCAGGGTGTCCTGCCGCTTGTCAACGTAAAGCTTTCCTTCCGCATCCAGGCTGGCGTAAACGACGTCTTTCAGCGAGTGGACACCCTGTTTCTCAAGCTCCTTAAAGAGCCATTCCTCGCTTAGGTTGTTCTGCTTCAGGTTCTGCTGGATGATCACCCCGTCCACTACCAGTTCCGAGGGCACACCCTCGTACCTGGTAGGAACGCCGAGGTCGTGGGGGGTAAGGGGCCGTTTCGAAGATTTCGGGAGTACGCTCAGCTCCCCGTTCGGCTCGGCAATGGCGAACTCCACGTCACTGATGCTGAAGTACCCTTTCTCCCGGAGCTGCATCATCAAATCGTCCACGTTATACCGCATCCGGGCCATGTTCCGCTCCAGGATCTGTCCGTTATGCACCACCACCGTGGGTTCGTCCCCGAGAATCTTCCGGGCCGGGCGGTATTTCAGGCCGGCGTACTGCACAAGCATGGTCAACACAGAGAAGAGGACGAGTCCGAAAAGGTAGTACCACGGGCTGGTTTTGACATCCGTAGCCAGCCCTGCGGCAATCGAACCGATGACAATCCCGTTCACGTAATCGGAAATGGTCAACTGTCCTACCTGCGATTTCCCGATCACCCGGGTGACGAAGACCACTCCCCAAAAGGCCCCCACGGACCGCAAGAAAATTTCGAGAAAAGGATTCATAAGCCCCCACTCGTTTCTTTTTCGGTTTATTCCCCTGGACAATTTTACGGAAATTCAGGTGCGCTACAACTTACCATATAAAGTTTGCGCTTCACAAAAGACTTATTCAAATAAAAAAGCGTAAAGAGGCCAGGAAACGGTGGTGAAACACGTATAAAAAAAGTGAAACGGGTAAAAATTCGTTGGACGACTATTATTTAACTGACGGGCCGGTCCAACCAGTAGCTTATGGGGCAAAAGATGTGTCTGCTAAAACGGCTGGCCGCAGAAGAAAAAAATGCTGCGGTCGTATTTGCGGTGGCTTCAAAAAAAGAAAATCCGCCTCCAAACGGAGAACCGCCGGCGTAAGCAGCAGCCTGGTCTCAACGCCGGCCGGACTCTAGTGCCGCGTATGTTTCGCGGAGGCCGTCCGCCAACCGGTATCCCGGAGCCCAGGAAAGGACGGCTTTTGCTCGCTGCGGGCTCAGGATGCTGTGCCGGATATCTCCGGGGCGCGCGGGCCGGTAAACCGCCTGCGCCTTCCGCCCGCTGACCTGCTGGAGGAGCCGCAACAACTCGTTTACACTGGTCCCCTCACCGGTGGCGATGTTCAGCACTTCTCCAGCACCGGCACGGAGAGCGGCCAGAACGGCGCTAACCACGTCCGCCACGTAAACAAAATCGCGGGTCTGCTCGCCGTCCCCAAAAATCTCGGGGGTTTCCCCGGCCAGCAGCTGCCGGCAGAAAACGGCCACCACGCCGCCTTCGCCGGCATCATCCTGGCGGGGACCGTAAACGTTCGCCAGACGGAGGGTTACGCCCTCGATCCCGTAAAGGCGCTGGTAAGTCGCCAGGTACACCTCGGCGGCATACTTGGAAGCGCCGTAAGGAGAAAGCGGCTGAACTGGATGGGCTTCGTCCACAGGCAGGTAAAGCGGGTCGCCGTAGACGGCGGCAGACGAGGTATATACCACCCGACGCACTCCCGCGCGCCGTGCGGATTCAAGCAGGTTCACCGTCCCGGTGATATTCACCGTGGCGTCGAAACAGGGATCCGCCAGCGACCGCGGCGCGGCGGGCTGCGCCGCGAGGTGCACTACCGCTTCCGGTTTTTCCCGGAGCAGTATCTCCGTCAGAGAAGGATCCGTGAGGTCCGTCTCGTAAAAGGCGGCGCCGGGGGGGAGGTTGTCGCGGGAACCGCTGCTCAGGTCGTCCACCACGCTGACCCGCCCGCCGGCTTCCAGGAGCGATGCTACCACGTGGCTCCCGATAAAACCGGCGCCCCCGCTGACCAGTATCCGCATTAACTCCGCTCCGCGAGAAGATTCCGCAGGTATTCAAGGAAGGCAGCCCCCAGGTCCTCCCGTTCCAGGGCCAGTTCCACCGTTGCCTTCAGATAGCCGAGCTTGTCGCCCGCGTCGTAACGTTTCCCGCTGAAGGCGTAGGCAAAGACCTGCTCCTCCTTGGCCAACCTTCTGAGCGCATCGGTAAGCTGAATTTCGCCGCCTGCCCCCGGAGGGGTTTCTGCCAAAAGGCCAAAAATACGCGGGGTGATTATATAGCGCCCGGTTACGCCCCACCGCGATGGGGCTTCCTCCGGCTGTGGTTTTTCAACCAGATCGTGGACCGCGAAGACACGGGGCCTTATTTCCTCGCCGCTGATGATACCGTACTTTGAAACGTCCTCCCGGGGAACGCGCTCTACCGCCACCACCGATGCCTGAACCTCCATGAAGAGGTCAATCATCTGCGCCAGGCACGGTTTGTCGCCGGCAATCACGTCATCCCCTAACAGGACCGCAAAAGGCTCGTTCCCGACGAAGCTCTGCGCGCAAAGCACTGCATGCCCTAACCCCTTCGGCTCGCACTGCCGAACGTAGTGAATATTCGCCATTTGTGCGATCTGCCGGACCACGCGTAGCCATTCTTCCTTGCCCTTTTCCCGCAGGTAGCTTTCCAGTTCGAGGCAGCAGTCGAAATGGTCCTCGATCGCGCGTTTCCCGCGCCCGGTAATGATCAGGATGTCCTCGATCCCGGAAGTGACGACTTCCTCGACGATATACTGGATTATGGGCCGGTCAATCAACGGAAGCATTTCCTTGGGCTGCGCCTTGGTGGCCGGCAGAAAGCGCGTGCCCAGCCCGGCCGCCGGAATGACCGCTTTTCGCACCCGCATTAGATTTCCCCTCAGCATACAACCCCCCCTATGAAAATGCGTTCTTCTTCCAAGGGGCGCGGTGATTAGCTTCACATTACTGCGTCAGGCTCGCCCAGCACTCAGTTGCACCTTTCAAAGACGCCACTCCCTTTAAAACGCCATTTAAACGCTTCGCGTAACTATGTTTTTGGTACCAATCTGAGTGCTGGGCTGCGCCTTCCTTGTACTGCTCGCTCCTCGCCGCGTTCCGGTTTATGTTACTCTTCTGCATCTAAGTGACCAGCTTACAGGTCTATTCGCCCATTTTCATCCTTCGTGGCGCCAAGCACTCAGTCCAACATTTTTTTAATGTTAACAGCTTGCACAGAAGACCTAAAGCCATGGTGCCGTCATATCAGAGACATCTTCTGAGTGCTGGGCATGGGGCACTCCCCCAAAAATTATCGCCGATCTATACTCGCTCCAGCTTGTCCGGGTTCGGGTAACCCCAGGAAAAAGAGAGAGACGCCGTTCAGAAATGCGGCGGTTTCAGGCCCGGCACTTAACCCGCGGAAAAAGGCTGCGCTGCAAGGATTGGGACACCAGAAGGTGCTCGGGGAAGCCTCCGGGAAATACTGCGGTGCCGGGTCGGAGTCCGAATCCTAAACTCTGACGCCAACCTCCAACTCCTTTGGGAACGCCCTCTCACACGCCGGGGATCCCCATCGCCCGGATCTCTTTGATCAGCTCTTCCACCAGCGCCGCCTCCGGCACGGTACGCACCGGCTCCCCCTTGCGGAAAAGCAGGCCCACACCCTTGCCGCCGGCAATTCCGACATCGGCATCCCGCGCCTCGCCGGGACCGTTGACCACGCACCCCATCACCGCCACCTTCAACGGCGTGGTAACCCCCTGAAGCCGCTCTTCCACCGCGGCGGCAATGCCCACGAGGTCTATTTCACACCGCCCGCAGGTCGGGCAGGAAACCAGTTCCACCCCCCGCTGCCGCAGGCCCAGGGCTTTAAGGATTTCCCAACCTGCCCAAACCTCGTGCCGGGGCTCTGCCGTCAGTGATACCCTGATGGTGTCCCCGATCCCCTCGGCCAGCAACATCCCAATGCCAAGCGCCGATTTGACCAGACCGGCCCGGAGGGTTCCCGCTTCGGTCACCCCGACGTGGAGCGGGTAGTCAATCTCCCGGGCTAATTTCCGGTAAGCGGCGACCATCAGCGGCACCTCCGCCGCCTTGACCGATACCTTGATGGCGGTGAAGTCCATTTCCTCGAGCAGGGCAACGTGGTCGCGGGCGCTTTCCACCATCGCCTCCGCCGTAACCCCGCCGTGTTTCTCAAGCAGCCGGCGCTCCAGGGAGCCGGCGTTCACCCCGATGCGGATCGGCACGCCGCGCGCTTTGGCCTCCCGGACCACCAGCCGCACCCGGTCGCGCCTGCCGATGTTCCCGGGATTGAGCCGCAGACCGTCCACCCCGGCCGCAAGCGCCGCGAGCGCGAGGCGATAATCAAAGTGAATGTCGGCAATCACCGGGATGGGAGACGCCGCCTTGATCTCCTTTAACGCCGCCGCCGCCTCGGCGTCCGGAACCGCTACCCGGATTATCTCGCAGCCGCAGGCTGCGAGTTCCCGGATCTGCGCCACCGTCTTCGCCACGTCGCGGGTGTCGGTCTTGGTCATGGACTGGACCGCCACCGGCGCTCCGCCGCCTATTTGCACTCCACCCACATAAACCGGCCGTGATAAGCGCCGCGTCATTCGTTCCTCCTACTGGATGCCGTTGGACAACTGCACGAAGTCGCGGTAGGTAACCACCACCATCAGCAGGAGCAGGAAAGCGAACCCCACCAGGTGGACGAGGTTCTCTTTTTCCGGATCGACGGGACGGCGGGTGATCCCTTCCCACAACAGGAAACCGGCCCGCGCACCGTCCAGCGCGGGAACCGGCAGCAGGTTGAAAAGCCCCAGGTTGATGCTCAGAAAAGCGGTGAGCTGGATCAGGGCAAACAAACCTGATTCAGCGGCTTTTCCAATTTCAACCACCACCCGCACCGGCCCCCCTACGTCCGCCGGCGCCTGTCCGATCACCATTTTCCCTAAAAATTCCAGGATGAGTCCGGTGATCCGCCAGGTGTATTCCCCACCGGCGGCCAGAGCCTTGAACGGCCCGGCCCTTTTCTGGACAATCACCGGTGAGACCAGGAAGCCCGCCCTTCCCTGGCCTCCTTCTTCGAGGCGCGGGACCAGCACCACGTCAAAGCGGCGCCCGTCCCGCTCAACCGTCAGCACCTTTTTGCTGCCCGGGCTTTTGGCGATGCTCCAGGAAACGCTCCGCCAGTCGCGGACCGGCTGCCCGTCAACGGCCACGATCCGGTCTCCCGCCCTTATTCCGGCCGCCGCGGCGGGATAGCCGGGCAGAACCTCCGTCACCTGAGCGACCCCGGGAATGATCACGGGTATTCCCTGGTAATAGAAGACCACCGCCAGGGCAAACACGGCGAGCACGAAATTCATCGCCGGCCCCGCGACCATCACGAATAACCGCTGACCCACGGTCTTGCGGGCGAAACTGTACGGCGCGTCGCGTTCTTCCTCGCGCGGGTCCATCCCCACAAGGCGCACAAAACCGCCGTAGGGAATCGCCCGCAGGTTGTAGGCGGTTTTTCCGCGTGTGAAGCCCCAGAGGCGCGGTCCGAAACCGATGCTGAACTCGTGGACCCCGATGCCCGCCAGGCGGGCAGCGAGAAAATGCCCGGTTTCGTGGAAAAAAATAAGCACGCCAAAAACGATGATTCCGGCGACAACGGTCAGCATTCCCCGCACTCCCCGATGACTTCTGCCGCCTTCGCCCTCGCCCAGGAATCGGCGGCGATAATATCCGCCAAATCAGGTCCCTCCTTGATTTTGTGCGCGGCCATCACCTTTTCCACCACCTTCGGAATCCAGGTGAAAGGAATCCGGCCGCTCAGGAACGCCTCCACCGCGGTTTCGTTGGCGGCGTTTAAAACCGCCGGCATCGTCCCCCCGGCCCTGCCCGCACCGACCGCCAGAGCAAGCGCGGGAAAACGCTCCCGGTCTGGTTCTTCGAAGGTAAGCTTGCCAACTGCACTGAGGTCGAGCCGCGGCAGCGTGTTTGCCAGCCTTTCCGGATAGCTCAACGCATACAATATCGGCAGGCGCATATCGGTAATGCTCAAGCCGGCGAGAATACTGCCGTCCGCGAACTCGACCATCCCGTGCACCACGCTCTGGGGATGCACCAGCACCCTAATGTTATCATAATCGACCCCGAATAGCCAGTGGGCCTCAATTACCTCCAGGCCTTTGTTCATCAGCGTCGCCGAGTCAATCGTAATCTTGGGACCCATCCGCCAAGTAGGGTGTCTGAGGGCCATCTCCGGCGTTACTTCCGCCAGTGCCTCCCGGCTGTACTCCCGAAACGGTCCCCCGGAAGCCGTAAGAATGACCCGCGCCACGTCCCACCGCCCGTCCAGGCACTGCCAGACGGCGGAATGTTCGCTGTCAACCGGCAGGAGGCGGACCCCCCGTTCCCGCACGCGGCGGGTGACAATCTCCCCGGCCGCGACGAGCGTTTCCTTGTTCGCCAGGGCGATGTTCTTGCCCGCCTCGATCGCCGCAAGCGTGGGCCTCAACCCCGCAGCCCCGACCACGGCCGTCAGCACGGTATCCGCACCCGGCAAGGTGGCAATGCGTTCCAGCCCTTCCTCCCCCCAGAAAACCGCCGGCTCCAGCCCCGGGGGCAAAGCCGCCCGCAGGCGTGCCGCGTCCTCTTCTTCCTGGAGAGCAACCGCCTCCGGCCGGAAACATACCGTCTGTTCTAACAAGAGGCGCCAGTTCTTCCCCGCCGCCAGCCCGCGGACGCGGAACCTTTCCGGAAACTGCTGCACCAGGTCAAGCGCCTGGCGCCCGATCGAACCGGTGCTTCCCAAAATAACAAGCTCGCGCGCCAAACCTCCTACCCCGCTCCCGTCCTTTAGAGATCCGGTTTCTTCCCCCAGGAAGTCACAGTCGCTTTGTAAGCAGCCTGCACCAGAATTACGACGACCGGTCCCAGAACCAGTCCCGCCACCCCGAGAAGCTTGAGCCCGGCGTACATCCCGATGAGCACCGCCAGCGGGTGAAGACCCAGGCTCAGTGCCACCACCCGCGCCTCAAAGAGCTGCCGGGTGCCGAAGACCACCGCGTAGAGAATCAGCAATTTCACCGCCAAGGACTTGGCTCCCGTAAAAAAGGCCAGGATTACCCACGGAATGAAAATGGCGCTCGGGCCAAGCACCGGCAAAATGTCGAAAAATCCGACCAGCAGGCCGAGCGTCAGGGCGTAATTCACCTTCAGGATGTAGAGTCCCGCGGTGGCCAGAATCGTGGTCAGGGTTACTAAAACCGCCTGGGCCTTGAGGTAGCCCAGAAATGCTCCGAACGCTTCCCGCCCCATGCGAAGCGACTGTTCTCCGAAGGGTGCCGGGATCACCCGCAGCCAGAACCTGCTCAAAATCGCCCGGTCGCGGCTCATGAAGTAAGTCGCCAGGAGGCTTACGATTACCACCAGGGCCGCGTTCGGGAGCGAACCCAGGAAGCCGAGCAAAGAATTGACGACCACCCGGAGCGTTTGCCCGGCACTGGCGCCCGCCGTGCCGATCGCGTCCTCCAGGTAAAGTACCGCCTCGGGCGGCAGGGCACCGTAACTCTCGCGCGCCTTTTCGATTACCACCCTCAACACCTGCTGGAACTCGCTGATGTAGCCCGGCAGGCGGCTCGACAGTTCCCCGAGTTCGCTGATCAGGTGCACCACCAGCAACGTCACCACGAGACCGGCGCTGGCAAAAAAGATGGTCATCGTCAGCAAAACCGCGAGGCCGCGCGGCAACCGCCGTCCCAAAAACCGGACCATCGGCTCCATCAACAGCGTAAAAAGGCCGGCGATAATAAACGGCAGCAGGGCCACCAGCGCGTAGCGCAAAACCACCAGGGCCAGCACCGTTAAAAAAGAAACGGCTACGATTCCCGCCGTCAGGTAAAGCAATCGCCGAAGCCACTCGGGCATACGCTACCTCCTAACCTGCCAGCCACCGCGCCGCTGCGTAAACCAGAGGCGCAGTGAGCAGCAGACTGTCAAACCGGTCCAGAACGCCCCCGTGCCCGGGAATCAAAGAACCGGTATCCTTGTACCCTGTAGCCCGTTTGATCGCCGACATCACCAGATCACCAACCTGCCCCACAGCTCCTACGGCCAGGCCGAGCAAGAACAGGCCGAGCGGACCCACCGGCAGCCAGAATGCAAAGAGCGCCGACGTTGCCGCACTTGCGGTCAGGCCGGCCGCAAATCCCTCGAGTGTTTTTCCGGGGCTCAAATGGGGCGTCAGGCGCCGGGTACCGCAGTAACACCCGGCGAGATACGCCACGGTGTCGAAAGCCCAGGTGGAAAAAAGGGCCAGCAGCAACCAGTGCCATCCGTCCGGCAGGAGCCGCAACAGGTAGAGGTAAACAAAGAGCGACAGGTAGGCGACGCTGACGAAGGTAACCCCCGCTTCCGGAGGTGTGTAGCGGGGAAACAGAAAAACCAGCGGCAGAACACAAAGCAAAAGGATGTAGACCATCGCCCCCGCATACTGCTCCTTTCCCACATACGCGGCAACAATCAGAATCAGCCCGCCCAGATAGGCCAGGAGCGGAGAGGGCTTTAGCCCTACGCCGCTCAGCAGCCGCAGCATTTCCCGCAAACCGGCGAAGTAAAGAGCACTTACTAATAAAAGAAGCGGCCACTTTCCCCACCAGGCCGCCAGAATAACCACCGGGATGCCAACGGCGGCACTCACTACCCGCAACAGCAATCTATCACCGTCTCCGGTGCCGGTCCTGCGGCTTAAAAAACGCACCCGCGCCAAACTAACGGTTAACCCCCCCGAAACGGCGCTCGCGCCGCTGATAGCTTACCAGTGCCTGCAGGAAATCCACGCGGCCGAAGTCGGGCCACAGGACCGGCGTGATGTAAAACTCCGTGTAAGCAAGCTGCCACAGCAGGAAGTTGCTCACCCGGAATTCAGCGGCCGGGCGGATACGCAGGTCGGGGTCGGGAAGACCCGCGGTATAAAGGTGGGTGCCGATCACGGCTTCGTCTATCTCCTCCGGCTCCAGTTTGCCCGCCTGCACCTCTCCCGCGATCGCCCGGACAGCATCAACAATCTCCCAGCGCGCCCCGTAGTTTACGGCCAAATTCAGAACCAGCCGCGTCCCTTCCCTGGTCTCTTCCTCCAGCATCCGCACGGCATCCAGCACTTCCGGCGGCAACCCGTCAACCCGGCCGATAACCCGGGTTCGGATCCCGTTGCGCTTTAACTCCCCGACTTCGCGCCCGGCGTATTCGACAAAAAGGTTCATCAGGAAGTTTACCTCTTCGGACGGGCGCCGCCAGTTCTCGGTAGAAAAGGCGTAGGCCGACAAAACCCCGATGCCCAATTCCGCGCAGAGGTGCACTATTTCCCGCAAAGAGTCGGCACCGGCCCGGTGGCCGACGCTCCGCGGCAGGCCCCGTTTTACCGCCCAACGTCCGTTCCCGTCCATGATCACGGCTACGTGCCGGGGCAAACGGGAAGGGTCAAGCAGGGACCGCAGCGTTTTTTCGTCCCGCGGCAAGTCCTTCTCGGTTGCTCTGCGCCGGTTGACGGCACCCTTCAGCATAGCCAGCCTCAGCCCCCTGATACCCCGAAGAACATACCTCCAGGGCAGTCCTCGCTGTCAGAATTTACCGACAAGCTTTCCCCGCAAAAGATTGTCAACTCCGGCCCCGCACCTTTCTTGTTCATACTACGGAATAATCCGAACCGTCCCCGACTTTTCCAGACCATAAAGGCAGTGAGAAACTCGCGCAGTTGTCCTTAACGGTTCTCCGGCGCCAAAGGCGGCTCCCGGTAGTATACCACCACCAGTTCCACCTCTCCCCCAACCGCTTCGCGCACACGGACCACCCGCGGTTTCCCAACCGGCTCTGCTTTTGGCGCCAGCGTCGGTATGACCCGCAGGCCGAAGCCGGCTTTTTTAACCACGGCGGCGGCTCTTTCAAGTTCCCATCCCAGTACCTCGTCAAACACCGCTATACTTCCATAATCTCCTTTTCCTTGGCCGCCAAAACGTTATCAATCTCTTTAATATATTTATCCGTCAACTTCTGGACTTCTCCCTGTAAACGCTTCAATTCGTCCTCGGAAAACCCACCCTCTTTTTGCAGTTTTTTCAACTCGTCGTTCGTATCCCGGCGGATGTTCCGGACCGCCACCCGCTCTTCCTCCGCTTTCTTACGCACCAGCTTTACCAGTTCCTGGCGCCGTTCCTGAGTAAGCTGGGGTAATACCAGGCGGATCACGGCCCCGTCGTTTACCGGGTTTATTCCCAGGTCCGACTTCATGATCGCCCGTTCAATCTCAGAAAGCACGGACTTATCCCAGGGCTGAATCACCAGCAGCCTGGGCTCCGGTACGTTGATGGTGGCAAGCTGGTTGACAGGAGTAGGGTTTCCGTAGTAGTTCACCATTACCTTGTCCAAGAGTGCCGGCGTCGCCCGGCCCGTGCGGATGGTAATCAGTTCTCTTTTGAGGTGTTCGACCGCTTTCTTCATTGACTCTTCTGCGCTGGCAACAAGCTCGCGCACGCTGTATCACCCCCGATAAGAGTTCCTATCCTTTCACCCAGGATCGCCCGGCGGATGTTGCCCCGCTCCCCCACGTTGAATACGATTACCGGAATCCCGTTATCCATGCATAGCGAGGCCGCGGTCGCATCCATCACGCCCAAACCCCGGTTGAGCATTTCGATGTAAGTCAAGGACTGAAACTTTCGGGCGGCCGGGTTTTTCCGGGGATCGTCGTCGTAGACACCGTCAACCCCCCGTTTGGCCATCAGGATGGCACCGGCCTCAATCTCCGCTGCACGCAAAGCCGCCGTAGTGTCCGTAGAGAAGTAAGGGCTGCCGGTGCCGGCAGCAAAAATAACCACCCGGCCCTTTTCGAGGTGCCGGATCGCCCGGCGCCTGATGTACGGCTCGGCAATCGCCCGCATCTCAATCGCCGTCTGGACCCGGGTGTCCACCCCGGCCTTCTCCAGGGCGTCCTGCAGGGCCAGGGCGTTGATCGTGGTAGCCAGCATCCCCATGTAGTCGGCCGTTGCCCGGTCCATGCCCTTGGTGCTCCCGGCAATGCCGCGCCAGATATTGCCGCCTCCAACCACTATGGCCATCTGTACCCGGAACTGCAGCAAAACCTCCCGGATTTCCTGCGCCACGAAGGTCGCCATTTCCGGGTCAATCCCGTAGCCCTGCTCTCCGGCCAGGGCTTCGCCGCTGATCTTCACGACAACCCGGCGGTACTTCGGGGTAAGCATTCCGCATCACCTTGTCCGAAATAGAATTCAAGAGCCAAAAACTTCCAGAACTCCACGCACAACTCGCAGAATTCTGTAGACCGCCAACCTTTAACCCCTACTTCTAATCCACACCTTCGCCCAACTCGTACCGGACGAACCGCCTGATGACGATGTTTTCGCCGATCCGCCCGATTATTTCGTGCAACAGGTCCTTCACCGTCACGTCCGGGTTCTTGATAAACGGCTGCTCCAGCAGGCAGGTTTCTTTGAAAAACTTTTCGATACGCCCTTCCACCATCTTTTCAATCACTTTCTCCGGTTTGCCCTCGTTGAGCGCCTGAGCCCGGAGGATCTCCTTTTCCCGGGCGATCACTTCCGCCGGGAGGTCGTCCCGGGAAATGTATTCCGGACGGGACGCCGCAATCTGCAACGCGATGTCGTGGACGAAATTCTTAAAATCCTCCGTCTTTGCCACAAAGTCCGTCTCGCAGTTCACCTCGACCAGCACGCCGACGCGGTTGCCGGGGTGAACGTACGCGGAAACCAGCCCCTCCTTGGCAACCCTTCCGGCGCGCTTTGCCGCCGCAGCCAGCCCTTTTTCCCGCAAGTAAAGGATCGCTTTCTCCATATCGCCGCCCGTCTCGGTCAGCGCTTTCTTGCAATCCATCATTCCCGCACCAGTCCGTTCCCGCAGTTCTTTCACCAACTTCGCCGAAATCTCCACCAACCCTTTACTCCTCCTTCAGTGCCCAAACTCTTTCACAAGGCAATTATAACCAAAAACAAGCCGCCTTAAAAGATTCTCCGGGTGCAGTCTCCACGACGCGCTTCATAAGAAAAGGGGGTGATTTACCCCCCTTCCCCTAAACCGCCTCTTCACC
>JASEJH010000007.1:0-3469 GCA_030016455.1 Thermoanaerobacteraceae bacterium | reverse complement strand
GGAGGCGGTATTCCCTTCGCGACCTTCAATTACTGCATCGGCAATTTTACTGGTTATGAGCCTCACGGCCCTTATCGCGTCGTCGTTTCCCGGAATCACGTAATCCACCTCATCCGGGTCGCAGTTCGTATCAACGATTGCCACCACTGGGATTTTCATCTTCCGGGCTTCGGCAACAGCGATTCGCTCCTTGCGCGGATCCACCACGAAAAGGGCTGCCGGTAACTGGCGCATGTTTTTAATGCCGCCCAGGTATTTCTGAAGCTTTCCCTTTTCCCGCAGCAGCCGGGCGACCTCTTTCTTCGGGCGCAGTTCGAGCTGCCCGCTCTCCTCCAGCCGCTCAAGCTCGTGGAGCCGCTCGATCCGGTTCCTGATTGTCTTGAAGTTCGTCAGGATCCCACCGAGCCAGCGCTGGTTGACGTAATACATGCCGCACCGTTCGGCCTCTTCCTGAACCGATTGCTGCGCCTGTTTCTTGGTTCCGACAAAAAGAACGGTTTTCCCCTCGGCCGACAGCTGCTTTACGAAGTTGTAGGCCTCCTCGATCTTCCGAACGGTTTTCTGCAGGTCGATAATGTAAATGCCGTTGCGGTCCGTAAAAATATAAGGTGCCATTTTCGGGTTCCAGCGCCGCGTCTGGTGCCCGAAATGCACCCCGGCTTCAAGCAGCTGTTTCATTGAAATAACCGCCACTCCTTCACCTCCTTCCGCCGGGGTTTTACCGCCGCTGCCGTCATCCTTCCGGAGAACCCGCAGGCACCCCCTCCGCAAGTCCGGCAGCGTGAGGATTTCGCAACACGCCAACGCATATTCTACCACGTCTTGGCGGGACGCGCAATAGGCCCTTCAATCTTTATCCCTGTTTGTAGTGGCTCAACTCGCCCAAAAGCTGGTCGTTGAGAATGCGAATGTAAGTACCCTTCATTCCCAGGGAGTGTGCCTCGATGACGCCGGCGCTTTCAAACTTCCGGAGGGCGTTAACGATCACCGAACGCGTAATCCCGGCCCGGTCGGCCACCTTGCTGGCCACCAGCAAGCCTTCCTCCCCGCTCAGTTCGGCAAAAATGTGCCGGACGGCGTCGAGCTCCGAATACGAGAGCGTCCCCAGCGCAACCTGAACGGCCGTCTTCTTTCGCGTCTCCTCCGCTAATTTTTCCATCCGCGAACGGAAGATCTCCATTCCCACCACCGTTGCGCCGTGCTCTGCCAGGATCAAGTCGCTGGTGGCAAAGTGGTGGTTGAATTTTGCGAGGATCAACGTACCCAGCCGCGCGCCTGCGCTAACGATTGGCACAAAGGTAATGATCAGATTGTCAAAATGGCACGCCAGACCCGGATCAAAGATGCAGGTGTTCGGCTGCTGGTGGAAATTCGCCCGTGTTTCCTTGTTTTCCAGCAAGACTTCGTTGTAGTTAGAGGGTAACACGTTCTCTTCCACAATACGGGAGATCGCCGCACAGGAAAAACCGGGGAGGAAAGAGTACCCCAAAAGCCTTCCCTCATCGTCCACCAGATAGACGTTCGCCCGGACGAGTTCGCTCAGGACGGCCGCCACCGCAGCAAAGTCCACCTTCTGCCCCGAGGTGTTCTGTAAAATGCCGTTCAGAACGCGGGCCTTCTTCAAAAGACGTTCCAAATCCTTTTCCCCCTGTTAAACCCGCCGCAAAACCCCGCTGCTTAATCGCAAAAGGCGGCAGTCCGAGGTCGGGGTTAGGAATCTGAACGGAATTGCGGCACGAATCTCCTCAAGAATTCCAGCTTCCAGTTTCCGACTTTCGACTTTTAAAACACAGTCCCGGGTTTCTGTTCAGACCAGCCGTAATGACGTGCCACCGAAAGGGCGTGGAATCAGAATTTTACGCATTCTACTACAAGATGTAGCGGCTGAGGTCCTCCCGTTTAACAATCGGGCCCAACTTGGCCGCCACAAAGGCCTCGTCAATTTTCACCGTTTTTTCTGCGAGTTCCGGGGCTTCAAAGGAAATGTCCTCGAGCAACCTTTCCAGTACGGTGTGCAAACGCCGCGCCCCAATATTTTCGGTTTGTTCATTAATAGTATAAGCGATGGTTGCAATCTCGACAAGGGAATTTTTTGAAAATTCGAGCTTTATCCCTTCCGTTTCCAAGAGTGCGACGTATTGCCTGATCAGCGCGTTGGCCGGCTCCGTCAGGATTTGCAGGAAATCGTCGCGAGTCAAGGCCTTCAACCAGACCCGGATCGGGAAACGCCCCTGCAGTTCCGGGATCAGGTCCGCAGGCTTGGCGGTATGAAACGCCCCCGCAGCGATAAAGAGAATGTGGTCGGTCTTCACGGGACCGTACTTTGTCGTGACGGTCGAGCCCTCAACAATCGGCAGGATATCCCGTTGCACACCGCCCCTGGAAACGTCGGGACCGGTCCCCCCCTCGCGCCCTGCGATCTTGTCGATTTCGTCGATGAAAATGATCCCGTGCTCTTCTGCCCGCCGGATGGCCTCGGCAGCTACCTCCTCCATGTCGATCAGCTTGGACGCCTCCTGTTGCGCCAGAATGCGCCGCGCCTCCCGGACGGTAACGCGCCGTTTTTTCTTCCGGGCCGGGAACACGTTACCGATGAGATCCTGGAAGTTGATCCCCATTTCTTCTACGCCGGCACCGGAGAAAATCTCCAAGAAAGGCATCGTCTTGTCTTCCACCTCGATCTCGACGTGCTCGTCTTCGAGTTCACCCCGGACAAGTCTTTCCTGGAGCACCCGGCGCTGGTAGTCAACCTGCCGGATCCTCTCCTGGGTTTGGAAGTCATCTTCACCGGCCCGAATGGAACCAAAAATCGCTTCGAGCGGGTTGCGCGCAGTTTTTTCCGGATAAGGCGCCAGGAGCTCGACCACCCGGTCGAGGGCAAGCTCTTGAGCCTTTTCTTCAACGGCAAGATACTTTTCCTGCCGCACCATCCGGACCGCGGTTTCGACCAGGTCCCGGATCATTCCTTCCACATCGCGTCCCACGTAACCGATCTCCGTAAACTTGGTGGCCTCCACCTTGATGAACGGCGCATTGACCAGCCGGGCTAACCGCCGCGCAATCTCCGTCTTGCCAACGCCGGTAGGACCGATCATGAGAATGTTTTTGGGCATCACCTCGTCCCGGAGCTCGGGCGGCAGCTTGCTCCGCCGGTAGCGGTTGCGCAGGGCGACCGCCACCGCCTTCTTCGCCTCTTCCTGCCCCACGATATACTTGTCGAGTTCGGCCACGACCTGGCGCGGTGTAAGATGCTCCACTTTCAGCCCTCCTCGAATCGGTCGTCAGTTATCGGTCTTTAGCGCAAAAATCGCGCGCGATTACAGTGATTAACAACGCCGGACATTGCATCCGTCCAGGCTGGTAAAGTTACCAGGTCTATCGTAACTATTCAGCTTTTCACATCACACTTACGGCACGCCAGGCTAAAGCAAGCAGAGCGCGGAAGCCACGAGGAACGAACCGGAGCCCA
>JASEJH010000079.1:2321-6884 GCA_030016455.1 Thermoanaerobacteraceae bacterium | reverse complement strand
GCCGCGACCTGCGCCAGGGCCTCAATAATGAGCACCCCCGGCATCACCGGGTATTCCGGAAAGTGTCCCGGAAAGAAGAATTCGGTGGCCGTTACGTTTTTCACGCCAACCGCCCGCTGCCCCGGCTCCAGTTCCAGGATCCGGTCCACCAGCAGGAACGGGTGGCGGTGGGGCAGGAGGTTTTTGATTCCTTCCAGGTCCAGCAAGACTTACGCTCCTCAACCCGACGTGTAAACCGTATCGTAAACCGCGCCGGCGGTCCCGTCCGCAGGCGGCTCCCCCGCAGGTGAGGTACCGGGCTGCACGGCCGGAAGACTCTCTTCCGCGCCTTCGGACGGCCCCTCGAAGAGGCCCTCGTCCCCGCCCGACGGGGCTCCGGGCACGATCTCCACCCCGATGTCCTCAGAGAATTCCGGGGCGTAGCCCTCCTCGATCACCGTACCATAACTATCTCCCACCACGGAACCGTAACTTTCACCGGAAACCGTCTCGCTCGTATAAACGTCCGTCACCGCAGGCGTTTCCGGCTTCTGTTTCACAACCACTCCGGCAGGGGTTTCCTCGATGACCTGGGTGATCGGCTGCCCGTCCAAGAGCCGGGCGACGGCTAACTTCGCCTCGTCCGGGTTGACGTGCCAGTAAGGGTCGCCGGCAAAGTAACCCGGGAGCGTACCGCTGATCGTCTCGACGTCGTCCATGTCCCGCGCCATCCTCGCCAGCAAAAGCATCTGGTCCAGCGAAAGGTTGGTGTAAATGCAGTCCTTGATCTTTGGAATCAGCAGCGGGAGCCTGACGAGATTCCGCGGCCGGAGCATCTCCTCGACGACCGCCCGCAAGAACTTCTGCTGCCGCTCGACCCGGTTTATGTCCCCGTAGACGTCGTTCCGGTAGCGCACGTACATCAGCGCCTTTTCTCCGTCAAGCCGCTGTTTTCCCTTGCGAAGGTTGATGGAGAAACGGCCGCCCTTCTCGGGGTCGTAATGGTACATGTTTTTGTCCACTTCGATGGTCACGCCGCCCAGGGTGTCGACTAACTTGACAAATCCCTCGTAGTTGGTGAGGACATAATAGTCCACCGTCTGGCCGATCAGCTCCTCCACCACCCGCATCGCCAGTTCCGGTCCCCCGTAAAGCATCGCCGCGTTAATGCGGTCCCGCCCGTGACCGGGGATATCCACCAGCGTGTCGCGGGGGATGGAAAGAAGGACCAACCGCTTGTTTTTCGGATCCGCACTCACAAAAATGATCGAGTCGCTCCGGGCCTGCATCTCGCCGTCCCGAGCGTCCGAACCGAGGAGCAAAAAATTAATGCGCTTCTTTGTATCCGCGGCAAGCGCACGACGATCATCACCGGAAGGTGATTCCTCGGAAAAACGCAGCGTCCCATAACCGACCGCGGCCACCGTGCAAACTACGAACACCAACGCTACTACGGCCCAGCGCCGCACCCGGCGGTGGAACCGCTGTTTATTCTTTCTCACCAATCTCCCCCCGCTGAAGACAACACATTGACGACCCAACACGTTTGCTTTAAATTATAAAAGAACGCATCCCGCAAAAGGAGGCCGCAGTTGATGCGCCTGCTTGACGAAAAGGGCAGAATTTTCGGCCGGCTGAACCTCATTGACGCTATAATCCTTCTGGTGCTGTTGATGCTTGCCGCCGGCGCCGCTTACAAGTTTTTTCTCCCCCAATCAACAACACCGCCGACCCTGGTAAAGTTTACGGTTCTGGTCCCCGCCGTGCCGCCGGAGACCGCCCGGATGGTTAAGGCGGGCGACCGGCTGGTTGCCGGCGCAAGTTACGTCCCCGTAACCATAAAAGAGGTGGTTAGTGAACCGGCACTTTCCACCGAAGCGGACGCGCACGGCCGGAAGGTGTTGTCCCGCGACCCATACTTCAAGGACCTGCTGGTAACCCTGGAGGGCCGGGTTCCCATCACCACCGCCCAGATCAAGCTCGGCGCCCAGGAAATCCGGGCCGGACGCGAGTATTACGTCAAAACGCTTACCTACGAGCTTAAAGGTACTATTATAAAAGTAACACTAATTCCCCCCGCGGACAAGCCCGCCCGGTAAAATTCCTGCGTTTTTTGCCGGTTTCCGGTGCTTCCTGTCACCGGAACGCGGCTAAAGCGAAACCACGTTGATCAATACCGGCGCAGAGGCGCACTTCCCGCAAACGTTCTTGGTGTCCACCACAAAAGGATTTGCAGGGTCCAGAAACCGCGCGAAAACCGCGGGATCCTCCACCGGCATCCCTTCCTGCCTGGCCAGGATCACCGCGCCGTGGGCGCCGTCCACCGCCTTTTCGAACGTATCCACCTGGAAAGGATGTTGCTTCGGTACCGCCGGGTCAAACGCCAGCACCGTAACCCCTGCCGCCTGAAGGTGCTCGACCACTTTAAGCGCAGGGCTCTGCCGGCTGTCGCTGGAAAAGTCCTTCATCGCCAGGCCCAAAACCGCCACCCGCGCCTGTGCCGGCGGCACAGGCAGAAGCCGCAGCACGGTATCCGCCACCCGCCGCGGCATCGCGTCGTTCACCCGGCGGGCCGCCGGCATCAGTTCCAGGTCCACGCCGGCTGCACGCGCCGCCGGCAGCAGGTAGTAAAAGGCGTTCGGCAGGCAGTAGCCGCCCACCCCCGGCCCGGGCTGAAGGAGTTTCACCCGCTTGTGCGTGTTCGCCAGCCGCACCACCTCGAAAATGTTTATACCGAGGGCCTGTGTGACTGCGGTGAGTTCGTTCACCACCGCGATATTCACGTCCCGCGAGATGTTTTCGATCAGCTTCGCCACCTCCGCCGCCTCGAAGGAGGAAGCAGGCACAAGCTCCGCCCGGGTAATCACCTTCAAAAGCGCCGCCGTCTCCGCCAGGCTTTCTTCATCAATGCCGCTCACCACCACCGGCATCGTAACAAACTCCTCGAAGGCCCGGCCTTCGGCGATCCGCTCCGGCGCATAGCCCAGGTAAAAATCTTCCCCGGCCCGGAGCCCGCTTTCCTCTAACAGGGGCTTTACCAGGCGGCGCATCATCCCCGGCACCAGCGTGCTCCGGACAAGGACCAGGTCTCCGCGTTTAAGCCCCGCGGCGATGCTTTTGAGGCACGCTGCCAGCAAGCCGGCATCGGGCTCGCCGTTGACTACCGGCAGCCCCACCGTTACCACGATATCCTGAACCTCGGCCAAAGCTTTCCGGGGATCGGTGGTTGCGGTGAAGGAGCCCCGCGCCAGTTCCCGCCGTAAAATATCCTGGATGGGAATGCCGCGGTAACGTTCCTGATGGTGGGTGATCCCGCGGTTGATCTCCTCCACCAGCCCGGCGTCCACATCCACGCCGATCACCCGGCAGCCGGCGAGCGTGAAACACAAGGATAACGGCAGACCCACAAACCCCAGGCCGAAAACCGCGATTTCTCTGAAGTACCGTTCCGCCACGCGTACCTACTCCTTTTCCTTCAGTGCTGCAGCAATCTTTTCCTCCATAAACGCCACCCGCGCTTCCCAGGAATGTTCCCGGGCCCGTGCCAGCCGCTCTTCCCGCCGCGCGGTGTTCTCCCCGGCGAGGGTCCGCTCGACCGCCGCTATAAAGCCCGGGGCGTCCGCCGCCACCGCCACCACGTCTGCAAACTCCCGGACCGCAGGCATGTCCGTACTTACCACCGGCCGCCCCGAAGCCAGGTACTCGTAAAACTTCAGGGGGCTCACGTTCGCGGTCAACGCGCTCGCGCGGAAGACGTTGAGACAGACGTCGCACCCTTTCAAATAGTTCGGCAGTTCCTCTTTCGGCTTCCTGCCGGCAAAAAAAACGTTGCCCATCCGGTCGAGCCCGTGCAGGCCTACGCCCGGAGTCACCGGTCCGATGAGCACGAGGGTCCATTCCGGCCGCTCCCGCGCCACGTAGGCCAGAAGCTCCGTGTCCACCCACTCCTGGATCACGCCCACGAAGCAAAGACGCGGGCGCGGCAGCCGCTCTATTTCCTCGGGAACTGGCGTTTCCGGGTCACACGCCTTGTTGAAATGCGCCACGTCCGCGGCGTTCGGCAGGTAGTAGATGCGCCGGGAATGCGCCCGGCGCCGCTCGTAAAGCCCCGGTGCCGTAACAAAAGTCACGTCGGCCAGTTCAAGCAGGTCCCGCTCCATTTCCCACACCGCTTTGCTGTTTACGAGCCCCCTGTAGGCCCCGTGTTCGTCCACGCAATCATAGACCAGCAACTTGTGCTCCAACAGGCGGGCAACGACCGCGGTGCCCGGGAGATAGGTCCAGAGGACCGGCCGCTTCATCCCGAGCTGCCGCATCGCCCGGCGGATCCAAAGTGCCAGCCAGTACTGGTTGATCCTCCCCATCCCAGGATGCAGGTTCCCGAAAGGAAGAACCACCGGCGGGTGGAAGACGTGGATGTTCGGCCGCGGCCGACCGGCCCACCACCCCCAGGGACGCCACTTCCGCCAGAAGGAAGGGTCCTTGAAAGGCGAAATTAGGGTAGCCGCCGGCTCCACGTAAAGGATCCGGTTGGAGGGGTCGAGCCGGGACATGACCTGCTGCTTCCGCGTCCAAAGCGGCTCC
>JASEJH010000079.1:0-2311 GCA_030016455.1 Thermoanaerobacteraceae bacterium | reverse complement strand
GAAGAAAGACATACGATGTCCTGATTCTTGAGTTGCGCCATGCCGCCTATTTTCCTTCCAAAACGTTCCGGTAAACCGCCACCGTCGCCGCGGCCATCCGGTCCGCCGTAAAATGCTGCCGCACGAAATCCCGCCCGCGTGCGGCCATTGCGCGGGCCGCCGCCGGATCCTCCAGCACCCGATCAATGGCCGCGGCAAGTGCTGCGGCATCCGCCGGGGGAACCAGCAAGCCCGTTTCTCCGTCCCGCACCACTTCCGGTACGCCTCCCACCCGCGTGGCTACCACCGGCGTACCGCACAGAAAAGCCTCTAAAATCACCAGCCCGAAACCCTCCGCCAGCGAGGGGAGCACCAGCACCGCGAACTCCCGGTAGTATTGCAGCACGTCCTTGACAAAACCGGTTACAATTACTTTGCCCCGGAGACCGAGGTCCCCGATCTGCTTTTCCAGGGCTGGCCGCTCGGGCCCCGCGCCGATGATCAAAAACCGCGCTTCCGGATGCCGTGCCAGCACCTGCGCCGCCGCCATAACAAAATGACGGTGCCCCTTCACCCGGTGCAGCCGCCCCACCGCCGCCACGAGCGGCGCACCTTCCGGCAGGCCGAAACGCTCCCGGAGCGTCACCGGCTCCTCCCGGTCCGGCAGCGTGACCTCCATCCCGTTGCGGATCACCGTGATCCTCTCCCGGGGCACCCCCTCCTTCTCCAGCGCCGCCGCCAGAAAACCGGAAACCGCGATGAAGTGGGCGGTGAAGCCCCGGGTCAGCCGTTCGCTGCAGACATTCACGGCGCGGCTGAAAAGGCCCGGGTAATCCTGGGAAAGGAGGCTGTGCACGGTGGTAACCACGGGCAACCCGGCGGCCCGCGCCGCCAACCGCCCCAAGAAGTTCGCCCGCACGCCGTGCGTATGCACAAGGTGGTAGCCGCCGGCCGCCATCACCCTCTTCAAATGCCAGGCCACCCTTAAATCGAGCTTGTTCTGCATCGGCAGCGTCGTTACCTTCATCCCCGCCTCCCGGGCCGCCGGGGCGAAGGGGGCCGCGAAAAGACTCGCCGCCTCCAACGTCACTTCCGCGGGGTTAACGGCGCCAAAAAGGGTAAGGATGTGCCGCTCCGCACCGCCGAACTCGCCGCCCCCGATTACGTGAAGCACCTTTACCGGCCGCAAAATCTTGTATTGTCCTCCTGTTTATAATTCGTACGCCAGTGGCTTCGCCTCTGCAAACCTGCCGGACCCGAGGCGCACCGAATTTGACTCGGGCGTACCAACCCTTATAATAATACTAACTGAACTAAAAACCGGAGTTTTTCTCATGCTAAAACCCGTAGAAATATATTCCTCCAGCTCATGCTGCCGGTTCTTCCGGGCGGTCCGCGAAGCCTGGCACCACAGTGCCTTCGCCCGCTGGCTCCGCCGGGAGCCGGTCTGGCTCACCGGCAAATCGGGATTTGTCCAGCTAACCTGGAGCGCAGCCGTCCCCGCAGGATGGCGGTCACGCGCCGCGCAAGGACTGCACAATACCGGTACCTTTGCCGGCAGTTCCCTGCTGCGCACCATCGTCAAAAACGCCTGGCTCCTCCTCTTTCCGCTCGGCGCCTATCCGCTGATTGACTACGCCCTCCGCCGCGGCGAGATCCAGGGCGGGCTCGCCGGTACCTGGGACGAACTCCTCCTCCTGGCAGGCCTTGTGCTGGTCGCCGTGCGGATCGCCTACCGGGGCCTGGGCACCTACCGCTACACCGAACTCGAGGTGCCGCTCTTCGTTTACTTTGGGGTCTTCCTGTTCCTGTTCCTCATCCGTTCGCCCGAAACCGCCGTCGGCATTGAGGGCGTCCGGGTCTACCTGGAGTACATCTTCTGGTTCTTCGTCGGCACCGGTCTCCTCGACACCGGCCGGCAGGCCAGGGTTTTCCTGGCCTGGTTCGTCTTCGTCTGCACCGTGGTCGCGCTTTACGGTATAGGTCAGTATATCGCCGGCGTTCCGGTCCCGTCGACCTGGCTCGACCAGGCTGAAGCCGGCGTCCGGACACGGGCCTTCTCGGTGATCGGCAGCCCGAACGTCCTGGGTTCCCTGCTGGCCCTCTGCTTACCTCTGAGCATCGCCGGCTTCTACACCGCGGGCTGCTGGCGCCGGCGTGCCGGATACGCCCTGGCCGCGGCGGCGATGGCGCTTTGCCTGGTATTCACCTTTTCACGGGGCGCCTGGCTCGCCGTCTTTCTGGGTCTCGTCCTCTTCGCCCTGATTTCAAAGCCGGGGCTTCTCTGGGCCCTGGGCGCCGCCGTCCTGCTTGCCCCGGTGGCCTCCCCGGG
>JASEJH010000078.1 GCA_030016455.1 Thermoanaerobacteraceae bacterium | reverse complement strand
TTGTACTTGACCTGCTGGACAAACTTTTGGAGCTTCAGGAGTTTGAGAAATTTGAACGGGCTTTAACGCTTGCCGGGATCATCCCGGAACCAGAACGGCGGTTAAAACTCGGCAAACTTTATTTCAGGTACGGGTTTAGGGATTCGGCGGCGGAAGAACTACTGGCGGCGCTTCAATCAGAGGTGCGGGACGCCGAGGCTCTTGCCATTCTTGGGGAAATTGCTCTGGGAAAGGGATTTGTTGAAGAGGCGGCGGTCTTCTACCGCCATGCCCTGGAGCTGGATAAAGAAAGCCTGCGTTATTACACCGCGCTTGCCAGTGCGCTTTCCCGGTTGCAACGCTACCAGGAGGCTCAGGCGGTGATTGAAGAGGGACTTGAAAGGTTTCCAACCTCCTCGTTGTTAAGAGCGGCCTTAAGGGGTGCGGAGGTGGCAGCTAATTTTCAACGGAAGGAGGTAGTTGGCTGTGCGCATTGAGACTTCTGAGTTGGTAAAGGTACCGAAGGTTGATACACCTTCGCGCGTAGTAGGAGAGGATGTCAAGCCGCCCGGGTCGGTTAAACTGCTCCACCAAGTGATCGCTGAGGGTAAGGGGTCGGAGGAGGAAGGAGCAGCAGAGGCCAGGCAGCTTGAAGAGGTTGTCAGCCGCCTGAACCTGGTGCTGGAGCTGACCTGGTATGACCTGCGCTTCCGCATCCACGAAGCCTCCGAGGAAATCATGGTCCAGGTAGTCAACCGGGATACCGGTGAGGTGTTGCGGGAGATCCCTCCCAAGGAGATTCTCGATATGGTGGCGGAAATGAAGCGGCTGATCGGCATGCTGATGGACAAAAAGGTCTAAGCCGGCCGGAGAGAAGATTGGGGGTGAGGATTGATGACCCTGATGCGGATAACGGGTGTAATGTCGGGCCTGGATACCGAAAGTTTAATTAACCAACTGATGGCCATCGAGCGGCGGCCGATTGACCTACTTAACAACAAAAAGGAGACTTTGGAGGCGCAGAAGACCGCCTGGCAGGAAATTAATACCAAACTCGCCGATCTCCAAAGTAAGCTTGCCGATTTAAAGTTGATGTCAACTTATACGGGCAAGGTAGCCACTTCTTCTAACGAGAGCGTGGTGACGGGGACGGCTTCTTCTACGGCCACACCGGCTACCTATTCCATCACCGTCACGCAGTTGGCCCAGGCACACAGCGTGGCTTCGGACCGCTTTGATAGTGCCAGTGCGGAATTGGGTTTCAGCGGCACTTTCACGGTTGAGGGGGTAGCCGTGACGGTAGCAACTACCGACAGCCTTAACAGCATCCGGGACAAGATAAACGCTGCTAACGCTGGCGTTACGGCTACGGTGATTGATAACCGGTTGGTGATCACCAGCAACAGCACCGGCGCCGCGAGCACGATTGATTTTGTGGATGACGCCACCACCGGGGTTTTGAAATCGCTCGGGATCCTCGATGCTACCGGAGCGATCAAGAACCAGCTTGCGGCGGCGCAGGATGCTTTGTTTACCGTAAACAACCTTGACGTCACCAGAAGCACCAATACTATTTCTGACGTGATCAGCGGGGTCACGCTCACTCTGAAGGACGAATCGGCCACGGCCGTCACGTTGGAGGTTGAGAACGACACCCAGACGGCGGTGGACAAGATCAAGGCTTTTGTGGACAGCTACAACGCCCTGATGAACGATATCGCGACCAAGCTCGCTTACGATTCCGACACCAAAGTCGCGGGAGTGCTCCAGGGCGACCGTGCGCTCAGCCAATTGCAGAACGACTTGCGGCGCAAGGTTTCCGAGATTATTGACACCGCCGACCCCGAACTGAATGCCCTGAATCTAATCGGTATAACCACTTCGGGCAAGGAAGCCACGCTGACGGTGAACGAGACCAAGCTCACCGAGGTGCTGACGGATAACCCGGATAAAGTCGCCCTTTTGTTCGGTGCTTCTTCAACCAACGGGAACGACGGCGTGGCCACCCGGATGGGTGCCACCGTAACCCTGTGGACCAAGAGCGATACCGGTTTCTTGACGGCGAAAACGGATTCTTTGACGGACCGGATCGAGGATATCGAGGAACAGGTTGAAAGGATGGAGGTCCGCCTGAGCATTAGAGAGGCGAACCTCTGGCGACAGTTCATCGCGCTTGAGGAAGCGCTGACGGTGATGAGCGCCCAGAGCAGCTGGCTGGCGGCGCAGCTCAGCCAGATGTTCGGCAGCAACACTTCCAATACAAGTGGCTAAGGAGAGAGTGATATGCCAAACACGGCTAAGAGAAGCAAACTTCAGGACCAGTATCTTCAAGCGGCGGTCGCTACAGCCCCGCCCGGCCGCCTTTTACTTATGCTTTACGATGGCGCGATAAGCTTTCTTTCGCAGGCGATTGAAGTGCTTGAGGCACGAGATTATGAGGAAGCAAACCGGCTTATTGTCCGGGCCCAGGATATCATCGCCGAGTTAATCAGCGCGCTGGATATGAAGTACGAGGTGGCGCGTTCTCTTTACCAGCTTTACGATTACTTCAACCGGCGGTTGATCGAGGCGAACGTGAAGAAGGACGGTGTTCCGGCGGGGGAGGTACAGGGGTACCTGAAAGAACTGCGCGAGACCTGGGCCAAGGTAGTCGCTGATGTCGGGCCGGGAGCGGCGTCGCAGCCGAGCGCCGCCGGAATGGAGGTTTAGGCCGTGGAGGATAAGAGCAGACTTTTACTCATGCTTTACGACGGGGCGATAGGCTTTCTCTCCCGGGCGATTGAGGCGCTTGAAGCCGGGGGTAGCGATGAAGTTGGCCAGCTTATCGTTCGTGCGCAGGGTATCATTTCGGAGTTGAAGGGTGCGCTGGACATGAAATACGAAGTGGCGCAGTCCCTTTGCCAGCTTTACGATTATTTCAACCGGCGGCTGACCGAAGCCAATGCCGGGAAAGACAGTCTTCCCGTTTGCGAGGTGCAGGGGTACCTGAAAGAGTTGCGGGAAGCCTGGAGCGAAGCGGCGGTCAGGGTGGGGGGAACAACCGCGCCCCCAAGCGTTGCAGGCATGGGAGGGTAGACAGTGGAAAACGGTAGCGCCGAACTTTGCGTCCTGCTTGCGGCTTGGTTGCAACTGGCCGAAAAACAAAAGGAGGCGGTCCAGGCGCGGGCACCCGCTGAATCGTTCTGGGAGGTTATTGCGGCGAAGGAAGAGCTGAAAGGGGAAATCGCGCGGATGTTGCCCGGCCTCACCGGGGGTGAAAATTCCGCATGCGTGCCCCTGTTGGAACGGATCATCGCGGAGGAAAAGCAGGGCCAGGAACTCCTCACGGTTTGGCTTGGTGAGTTGAGAGAGGAAATATCATGCTTGCAACGGGGGCAGGAGGCAGTACGTGCCTACCTGGGGAGGAAAACCGCTCCTGAGGCCCGGTTTTTTGATAGAAAGCGCTAAGCTGGGCGCCGGTGTTTCAGGCTTGCTTGAAGCGAGGGTTTCAGTAACGACGACCATTTAACGACGGTGGTAGCAACTGTAAAAAGGGAATTCGCCGGGTGAATTCCTGTAAAGAGACCAGCAATTGACGATCGGCGACCGTTACGGGGGGTAGGACGGTGTCGTCACAGCTTAAACGAAGACTTGGCATTATTTGGGAAGGATCCTTTTTCGTTTACCACAGCCTGGCGCTCGTTAACCGGGAGCTCGTCCTGGAACTGCTCCACGACGAGCGTTTCGATATCGGAATTAAGCCTTATGAGCCCGACCAGTTCGACCAAACGGTTGACCCGCGCTTTGCCCTTCTGGCGGCGCGGTTTGATTGGCGGCCGGCCTGGGTGGATTTTACGGTTCGCCACCGCTGGCCGCCTTTGTTTCAACCCGCCGAGGGACGGCTCATCTGGATCCAGCCCTGGGAGTATGGTTCTGTGCCGGTAGAATGGGCAAGGTTTGCGGCAACTGACCAAGTGGCGGAGATCTGGGTCCCTTCTTCCTTTGTCCGGGATTGTTATATCCAGAGCGGGGTTGAGCCGGAGAAGGTATCCGTAGTACCTAACGGAGTCAATACAGCGGTTTTTAACCCCCAAGCGGCGCCGCTTGCGCTTTCGACGCAAAGAAGCTTTAAATTCCTATTTGTAGGCGGAACCATTCCCCGGAAGGGACCGGATGTTTTGCTTAAGGCTTATTTCAGGGTCTTTTCGGCGAAGGATGACGTGTGTCTCGTGGTAAAAGACTTCGGTACGGATTCGTTTTACCGCGGGCAGGGATTGGGGACGCGGATAGAAGAGCTAAGGCGACAGAAAAACGCTCCGGAGGTCCTCTACCTGAACAATTCTTTTGGGGAGGCGGAGATGGCGGGGCTCTACCGGGCATGCGACTGCCTGGTGCACCCGTACCGGGGGGAAGGTTTCGGCCTGCCGGTGGCGGAGGCGATGGCCTGCGGGTTGCCGGTGATCGTAACGAACTACGGGGCTTGCCTCGATTTTTGCAATGATAAAAACGCGCTGCTGATCAACGCCTCGGTTGTCCAGGCCACGGAAAAACGGGCCGGGAACTTCGAAACGGTGGGGTATCCCTACTGGGCGGAACCGGACGTAGAGCATTTAGCTCACCTTATGCGGTGGGTTTACGAAAACCCGGTGAAGGCACAAGCCATCGGTTTGCAGGCTGTTGCGGATATCCAGCAGAAGCTGACCTGGGACAAAGCGGCGGCGAAGGCAAAGGACTGCCTCTGGGAACTAATAGAGGAAGGGGAAAGGGGTATATGGGTGGCCAAGGCAATGAAAAACAAGGTTGAGGAGTTACTGGAGCAAGGTTTTCAGGCCTACACGGCAGGCAAGAGGGGTGGAGCGCAGAAGCTTTTTGAGCAGGCGCTGGCGGCAGCACCTGATAATGCTGACGTCAATTACAATCTTGGTCTTCTGTACCTGGAAAAGCAAAAGTTTGCGCCTGCGGTCAAGTTTTTGCTAAGTTCTCTCGAAAGTAACGTTAACATTCCTGAAGCCTGGACGGCGTTAGGGAGTGCCCTTGCAGGGCTGGGTGACTACGGCTCAGCAAAGATCGCTTACGAGAGCGCTCTGCGGCTTGACCCCGGAGCCGCCGGTGCGTCAGAGAACCTGGCGCTGGTCCGGACGGTTTTGGAGGATCAACCGGATACCTGGGAAAGCGGCTGGTACCGCACACAGGTGATGCGGCTGGCGGAAAAACTTCCGGTCTTCGGGTCTACTGGTTTAGAGGAACCTGTAGCGGAAAGAGCAATAGTTCAGGAAGAAGAGGCCGACCTGGCAAGGATAACCGCAGCGATTGCCCACGCTTTTGAAGCGCCGAAAGAGTCGGCCCGGATGATCAAGGAGGAGATTTTACCGTTTTTTAGGGGTTGTGACCGGGTGCTGGACATCGGTTGCGGCGAAGGCCTCTTTTTGGAGATGCTGCGGGAAATAGGAATCGAAGGGGAAGGAATTGACCTTGATCCAGTGGTGGTTGAAAAGGCACGGGCCAAAGGTTTACGGGTTAAGGTGGCGTCCGCGCTGGAACACTTGGCCCGGCACCAGGAAGTTTACGACGGGATGATGCTGGGACATATCATCGAGCACTTTTCCGGCCCTGACGCGGTAAAGTTGCTCTACTATTGCGCCCGTGCTCTGCGTGGGGGCGGGATTATCGCGATTCAGACACCCAACTTCCTTAAACCGGAAGTGCCGGTGCATAATTTCTGGCTTGATATCACCCATGTCCGCCCTTACCCCCCGGCGCTGTTGGAAGTGATTTTAAGAGCTTTGCAATTTGAAATCCTGGCCAACGGCGTGATGGAAATAAGCGAGGGCTTTGACGTGCTGGTGGTGGGACGAAAGCGTCCCGAAACTGCCGCTTTACGGTTGGATGTGGTCTGGCGAGGCCACATTTACGAAGAAAGTGATTTTGGTGATGAAGCGCGGAGATTGATTTTCGCCCTTAACCAAAGTCGGCCTAACATTAAGGTAATCCCTGAAGGCGCCAAGGAAGATTCCAAAGGTTTTTTAACACCGAAGGAACGGAAATCGTTAAAACTTATGGAACGGTTCGTAAATCCTGAACGATCCGTGGTAGTCCATCACTTCCCCGTGTTTGGTTTCAGGGATAAAGTGCGCGGTGCGGTCAACGTCGGCCGGACGATGTTCGAACTTGACCGAATCAAACCGGAATGGGCGAGGCACTGGAACCGGATGGATGAGATCTGGGTCCCCTCGCGGTTTAATGTAGAGACTTTCAGCGCTTCCGGGGTAGACCGGGAGAAGTTGCGGGTGGTGCCGGAAGGCATTGATGCTGAACTCTTTAATCCTCAGATAGAACCGCTCGATATCCGGGGCAACAGGGGATTTATTTTTCTTGCCAATTTTGACTTAGAGGACCGGACGGGCTGGGATATCTTACTTACAGCTTATCTAACTGAGTTCAGATTGGAGGAGGATGTGTCCCTACTATTTAGGACGCAGAAAATTAAGGGTGGTCGGCCAGGAACGGTTGAAAAGCAGTTGGCTTCTTTTATTCAAGACCGCTTGGGTTTCAGTTTGGATAAGGTCCCGGAGGTAATTTTACTCAAAGGGGATATCAAAGCTGACCGGATGCCCCGGCTTTATACTGCCTGTGATGCCTTTGTGCTTCCTTCCCGGGGGGAAGCCTGGGGACGGCCGTACCTCGAAGCAATGGCCTGCGGCCTGCCGACCATCGGGACGAGATGGAGCGGCAACTTAGAGTTTATGAACGACGCGAACAGTTACCTTATTGAAATCGAGGGCCTGGAGGACGTTCCGGAAGATGTGGATATACCTGTTTTCCGGGGACACCGCTGGGCGAAACCCAGTGTGGAGCACCTGCGCCAGCTTATGCGCTACGTTTTCGAGCACCGCGAAGAAGCGAGGCTAAAAGGCCGGAAGGCGCGGGAAGACGTGGTG
>JASEJH010000077.1:658-7000 GCA_030016455.1 Thermoanaerobacteraceae bacterium | reverse complement strand
ATAGCAGCGAAACCCGGCCGCAACCAGTCCGGCAACGTGCTTTCCTTGACGCCGGCAAAGGCGGCCAAGGCCTCGGTAAACCGGCCCAACCGGCGGCAGAGCTCCCCGACCAGATAGCACGCAACCGCCGCGTCCATCCCGTACAGCCCTTCGGACAGCGCCTTGCGGAAATGCCGGACTGCTTCTTCCTGGTGATAACTTTCCGCCTCCCGGTTCTTTTCCTCCCGCGCACACCAGGCTCCGCGCAGGTAAAGGTGGGCGAGTTTCAACTCCGAAGCGCCCTTTCGCATGGCTGTTTCTGCGGCCAGGCGGTACCGCTCGCTGCCGGGATAGAGCCGCCGCTGCTCCCGTAGAAACTCGCCGAGAACCCGCCGGATCGGGTGGTATTCGCTGTACTGGGGAAACTCGGCCAGATAGTCAAACTCGCTGACCCAGGCGGCAAAACGGCAGCCCGGGCAAACCACCACCAGGAAGGGGTAGACAAAAATGTTCCCCGCGCGGTAGCAGAGGTCGCTTTCCAGAAACCCGCCCGAACCCGTACTCCGGATGATCTCCGCCGGAAAGCTGGTGAAACACTCCGGGCAGCGCAGGCGGCAGAAGTGGGGCACCTGTGACATTTTACACCTGACCGGTTCTGACGTTTGGGCTTGTCTTCGGCGCCCGCCCGCCAATTCCTGCAAACAAAAACCTTTTTGTCCGGTCGGTGACGCCCCTTTAAGTTTAAACCGGCGTCGGATATAGTTGCATAAACTTGACCGTGTTCTCCATTCCGGTATTGTCTACTAATTCGCTGCGGGCCACGGCGGCGAGAGAGTCCCGGTCGGGCTGCTAAAAGCAAAAGCCGCTGTCGTATTCAATACCTCAAACACACCCGCAGAAAGGGAATTAAAAGTTTTCGGAGACCCGCTCGAAACCCTGTGGAAAAATGCATCATCGGCTTTTGCTTCGGCCTTTGCGGGGTAAAAAACTTTTACCGGAAGATGTTTCGCGTTGTAGTCACCAGCACCCCGGTACAACGAGAGGCGTGGCTCGATAAAGCCGCGGCGGTTCTCCGCCGGTATTTTCCGCCGCACCAGGGCTGAACCCTCTTAAGATTTCCGCCGCTGCTCGTCGAAGCGGGGTTTCCGGGCCGGAACCGGCCGGGGTTGCCGGTCCGGGTCAAGCGGTTTCAGGACCGAAGGGCGGCTGCGCTGAACCGCAACCGGCGGCCGGACGATCACGCTCCCCAGCCCCTTGAGGTTGAACGGGACAAGCGGCCAGAGGTAGGGCACGCCGAAGGAACGGGTCAGGACCAGGAAAACAAAGGAGGCCACGGTACCAGCGATGAAACCGGGAAGCCGGAAAATCCCGGTGAGGAACAGGATGAAGAGCCGGAGTATCCGGTTGGCCTGCGCCAGCTCAAACGAAGGTGTAAGAAACGTGCCGATCGCCGCCGTCGCCGTATAAAGGGTAACTTCCGGGATGAAAAGGCCCACCCGTGCGGCCAGGTCGCCCAACAGCACGGCGGCAATGATGCCGGTAGAGGTGGCGATCGGGCTCGGCGTGTGGATGGTCGCCACCCGGATCATGTCGATGGCCACCTCGGCCATTAGGAACTGGAGGAATAGCGGGACCGCTCCCGCCTCCTTCGGCCCGATGAACCGCAATCCAGGCGGCAGCAACCCCGGTTCGAGCGCCACCAGGAGCCAGAGCGGCGTCAGAAAAAGGGAAAGCAGTACCCCGGCAAAGCGCACCCAGCGCAGGTAAACCCCCACCGCAGGACTCTGCCGGAACTCCTCAGCGTGCTGCAGGTGGTGAAAGAAGGTGGCGGGAAGAATCATCACGCTGGGCGAGGTATCCACCAGCACCAGTACGTGCCCGTCCAGGAGGTGCGCCGCGGCTACGTCCGGCCGCTCGGTGTAACGCACCCGGGGAAAAGGGTTCCAGTAGGTCCCCGGCGTAATGAGTTCCTCGACCGCCTTCTCTGCCATCGGGAGACCGTCAATCTTGATTACCTCAATCTTCTCCCGGACGCTGTCCACGATTTCCGGGTTGGCGACGTCGTCCAGGTACGCCAGGGCGATGTCAGTTTTGGACCGCCTGCCAGCGGTCAAATGCTCTATCCGCAGCCGCGGGTCGCGGATCCGGCGGCGGATAAGGGCCGTATTGAATACCAACGTCTCCACAAACCCGTCGCGGGAACCCCGGGTGACTTTCTCTAGGTCGGGCTCGTCCGGCGCCCGGGCCGGGTACTGGCGGAGGTCAATGACGACGGCCTGGGTTTCCCCGTCGATGAGAAGCACAACCGGCCCGCTGAGAGCGGTCGCCACAACGTCCTCCAGCGTTTCAACCGTACTGACCTCGCCGAAGGTGACGTAGCGGTAGAAAATCTTCCGGAAGGTGTTGAGTGTGATCTCGCGGGGTTCGATCCGGGCAAACTCTTTAAGGATGAGGGTTAAGGGCTCGTCCTTGACAAAGGCGTCTACGAACAGGAGCGCCGCCTTCCGGCTCCCCACCTCGATCTCCCGCAGGATGAGGTCGAAGTTCTGTTTAAAAACCAGCCGCTCGTCGAGTTTGCGCAGGTTGGCGGCCAGTTCCTTCAAAATGGGGGTCTTCACTTCATTTTCCGTACCCATCCAACCACCTTTGCGGAGGCCGCGCTCAGCCTTTCGGCCGGAAGACCAGCGCCGTGAAGTAACCGAAGATCACCGCAGCGGTGATTCCGGCCGCTGCGGCCGCTACCCCGCCGGCAAAAACCCCCAGCAATCCGTCCTTGGTCGCGCCCTGAATCGCCCCCTGGGCGAGGATGTGTCCGAAACCGGTCAGCGGGACGGTGGCTCCCGCCCCGGCAAAATCCACCAGCGGCTGGTAAAGACCGACCGCGCTCAGCACCGCTCCGACGGTCACCAGCCCTACCAGCACGTGCGCCGGGGTCACCTTGTAGCTGGTAAGGTCCATCAACAGCTGCGCCGCCACGCAGATCAAACCCCCGACCAAGAACGCCTTCAGAAAGATCATCTTAATCTTCCTCCTAAGAGACCGCTGCAAAACTTCGCCTGCCCAGCACTCAACTCTGTGGTACAACCTGCGCCCAAGCAAACAGGCGTTAGAGTATCTCGTATTCTTTCGCACTGAGTTGAGTGCTGGGTCGTTTTTCGCGGCCTCCAGGCCATTCCCAAATTTAACCACCCAAAAGCTGGCGAACTCATTTTTTGGCAGTTAAGTAGTTTTGCAACACTCTCCCAGACAGACTGCTTCTTCAATAAAAACCCCACCGGACCAAACTATGCGTGCACAAGGAAAAGTTTCCGGAAGGGGTTTTCAGAACGCCATATCTAAAATCTAACCTTCGGGGGGCTTTCTGTCAATCTTTTTCCCCGCGCCGGCCCTCTGCTACCCCTTCTTTCTCTTCACGACCCGGTCCAGAAACCGGGCTTCGTCCACCGCCAGGCGTTCGTGACGCCCCCGCCCCACAATCCCGGCGGAATCACGCGCCTCCACGGCAAAAACCAGCCGCCGCCCCTCGACCTCAACCAGTTCCGCCCTTGCGCTGACCTCCATCCCGACGGGCGTGGCCGCCACGTGCTCAAGTTCCACTTTCGTTCCCACCGTGGTCTCTCCTTCCGAGAGGACACCGTTCAGCGCCGCCACCGCCGCTGCCTCCATCAACGCCAGGAGGCGCGGCGTCGCGAGCACCGGTACCGTCCCGCTGCCCTGCATCACCGCCGTATCCCCTTCGCCCACGACCATCTGCGCCGTACCCTGCAAACCTTTCACTAAAGCCACCTTTTCTCCCTCCTACAACAAAGACCGGAAGTAAAGATAACCCCGGAGGTCTTTCAGCGTATACACGCCGCGCTGCGCCAAAACCGGCAGCAGGGACCAGTAAAGCCGGGCGTGGATCACCGCGTCCCCGCGCGCGGAATGTCTGCCTTCTAACGGCACGCCGTAGTATCTTGCCGCGTCGTCAAGCAGGCAATGCTCCCATTGGGGATGCAGCGCCTGAACAACCGTGAGGACATCAACAACCGCCGTCCGGGCGATCTTGGACCCGGCAAACAGGCGCAGCACCAGGTTCAGAAAAGAAAGGTCGAAATCGGCGTTAAATCCCAGCGGAATCCCCTGCAAAAGAAAGCCGAGAAACGCGGGGAGCACCTCCTCGACAGCCGGAGCGTCCGCTACCTCCGCCTCTGTGATCCCGGTTAAGGCCGTCGTTACAGGAGGAATCTCCCGCCCCGGATTTACCAGTTGCTCGAAGTCGCCCGTAATCATCCCGTTCTCAAGCCGCGCTGCACCCAGGGCAATGATCCGGTCACCTCCGAACGGGTGCAGACCCGTGGTTTCAAGATCAAAGGCTACATAAACCTGCTCCTCAAGCGGCACGTCCGAATCCCAGCGCCGGTTCAGCTCGCACACCAGAAAGGACAAGAGCCGGTCCTCCGTCCTGCTCCCAACTTTAACCTTGAAGCCGCGAAATACCCGCAAAAGGTACGAAGACATTTTGCCCACCCCGGTGAAGCGTCCCGCCGTATTTTTGAACTGCTCACCCCACCCGGAAACTCTTTCCCGTGAGGTACTGCAGCCGTGAAGCAACCGCGAGCGAATCGCGCAGCGCGTTCAGTTCCCTGCGGCTGAGGTGGCGGGGATTGATGTAGTTGTCCGGTTTGCCTCCCTGATTCAGGCGCTGGAGGTTCTCCCGCAGCCGCAGCATCAGCATGCTGTCGTAAGCCAGGCCGAACACCTCTGCATCCTCCTCGCGAAAAACGTTCCGTTCCACTAACTGCTTCAGCCGCTCAAAAGTTGAGGTGGCCTGGATTCCCTCGCGCAAGGCAAAGAGCCGGATGCAGTCCACGAAATGAATCAGCACCGAGCGTTTGATATCCAGTTCGTCTTTGTGCAGGCCTGTTTTTTCGGTAACCACCTGCCGCAAGGGGTTCAGGGGAATCCTGTTGGTCAGCGCGTCCCGTGCCAGGAAATGCAGCACCACCTGCTGGCTGCTCAGCCACCGCGAAATCCGTTCCCGCAACGCTTCGGCGAGGGCGAAGCGGCCGTAAACCGGGCGAAAATCGAAAAAGATGGTCATTTTCCGGAGCAAGTCCCCCTCTGGATCCATGATCCACCCGCGCACTGCACGCAGCCACTCGTCGAGTGACCGGCACCACTCCGGGTTGTTGGCCATCACCTTTCCCCGGCAGGGTGCAAAACCCAGGTGCACCAGGCCCGCAACCACCTTTTCACCCAGGGCCAGAAAATACTCCCGGTACAAATCTTCCTGCCCGGCGGGTGGGTCTTCGTAAACAACGGCGTTGTCCAGATCCGTCCGGAGGATCTGTTCCCGCCGCCCGGCACTCCCCATCGTCAGCCAGCAATACCCGCAGGGGGCCCGCCCTCTGCCTTCCGCGTATAACTCTTCTTCCGCCAGGAAGATCAGCCGCGCCGTCAAGCGGTCGTAAAGCTCCGAGACCAGAACGCCGATTTCGGCGGCCGTAGCCTGGCCGCCCACCAGTGCGAAAACCAGGCGGTCAATTTGCTGAATCGCGGATTCAAGCCCCTTCAGGTCCCGGGACCGCTCGATTGTATTGAGCGCGCTTAGGGCATCCACGTTCTGGGTCCGTACCAGGTCGGCGAGGGTAACCATCCCCCGCACCAGGCCGTGTTCGACCACAATCACGTGCTTGAGCTGGCGCTGTACCATCGCCAGCAACGCTTCCTGAAAAAGCGCCGTCGGCGGCAGAACGATCGGCTCTGGTTCCATGACCTCCCGGACGGTTACCCGCTGAAAATCGGCGCGACGCTCGGCAAGCACCTTCTTTACCAGGTCCTTCTCCGTGACGATGCCAACCGGATCCCCGCCGTGGCTAACCACCACGACGGAACTGACCTGGCGGGTACTTAGAAGCTGGGCTGCTTCCGTTACGGTGTTCTCCTCCAGACAGGTCACAACCGGGGTGCTCATAATCTCATAGAGCCGCTTACGGAAGGGGCGCTCAGCTGCCTGACCCATGAACAGGCACTGTTCGCGGATTACTCCCTCCCAAAGGTAACGCATGCGCTCGGCGAGCATCCGGCTAAAGTAACCCGCAAAACCGGGACTGGTGGCCATCAGCTCCTCAAAGCACGCACGCGGTACCAGCAGGCACCGGGTTGTCTCGGCCGCACGCGTCGAGGCGGGGTAGGTCTCGTTGGTAAAGAAGACCGTTTCCCCAAAGAACTCGGAGGGATGCCGCAGGCTGACCACCCGCTCATCGCCCGTATCGGCCGGCAGGATGATCTCCACCAGCCCTTCCACAACGATAAAGAGGACTTCCTGCGAAGGCTCGCCCTGCCGGAAGATGTAACTCCCTTTCGGGTAGACGCGGATGG
>JASEJH010000077.1:0-648 GCA_030016455.1 Thermoanaerobacteraceae bacterium | reverse complement strand
AAGGCCCCGGCGTGCTTCCGGAGATCCTTTTCGTCCAGTTCGGAAAACGGCGGGGTTGTCTTTAAAAGTCCCAAGTCCACGCTCACGGGTGAATCCTCCTGTACCGCAGGCACAATTCAAACCGCCGGGTCCTGTCAGGGCAGGGCCCGGCGGCATTCCGTCAGACCAACTATGCCAACCCTTCTACTCCGCTCCGAGCGCCAGGTACGTCCTTACCTTCTGGGCGTTAAATTTCTCCTCCGCCTCTTTATCCGCGAAAAGCAGCGACACGACAAATGCTGTTATAAAACTCACCGTCATGGAGACAATGGCCGGGTTTTTCAAGGGAAAAATCGCCGTCGGGTTGTTCAGCACCTCGACCCAAACCGTGGGGCTCAGAATAATTAGTACGGTGGCCAGAACGGAACCGACGATGATTGAAGCCGTTGCGCCCGCGGTGCTGAGCCTCCGCCAGGTGATCGACAGCAGCAGTGCCGGGAAGTTCGCGCTGCAGGCAACGGCAAAGGCAAGCCCCACCATGAAGGCCACGTTTTGCCCTTTAAAAACGATGCCGAGCACTATGGCCAGCAGGCCGACGGCGACCGTGGCGATCTTGGCCACCTTGACCTGCTCCCACTCGGTGGCCCGGCCCCCTTTGACTACGTTGAC
>JASEJH010000076.1 GCA_030016455.1 Thermoanaerobacteraceae bacterium | reverse complement strand
TGCGCTCCATCAGGGCACCGGTGCAGCCGGCCAGCATTACCGCCAGCAAGTAAGCGGGAAGGTTAGGGCAACCGATTTCCCGCAGGCTCACGGCGGTCAGGGCGCCGATGGTAACAAACTCCCCGATGGCCAGGTTGAAAATGCCGGTGATGTTGAAAGTTACCACGAGCGCCAATGCGATCAGGGCGTAGATGCTACCTAAGGTAAGTCCGGTCAGAAGATATTGCAGGTACTGGCTTTCGGTGCCCAACTAATACTCCTCCTACAACTCCAACAGTTGCCACTTGCCGTCCTTGATCTCGACCAGGACCATTGAGTCTTCACCCAGGCCGTTGTGGTCCTCGGGCGAAAGGTTGAACACGCCGCTGATTCCGGCATAACCGGTAATCTGCTCCAGTGCATCCCGGATCTTTGCCCGGTCGGGGCCGGCCTGTTCGATCGCCTTGACTACGAGGTTGAAGGCGTCGTGAGCATGGCCGCCGAAGGTGCTCGGGC
Source organism: Thermoanaerobacteraceae bacterium (assembly GCA_030016455.1). Taxonomy (GTDB): domain Bacteria; phylum Bacillota; class Desulfotomaculia; order Desulfotomaculales; family Ammonificaceae; genus Yes71-27. Next base: position 6,555 of record JASEJH010000076.1, on the reverse strand, counting down.
GGGCGTTGTACTTTTGCTGGTAGTCGTTGATGTAGTCGAGCAGTACTTGCTTCTGCGGGTCGCTATCGGGCAGTTGCTCGGCGACCAGGAGCTTGCCGAGCGGCGCTACAACGCCGTTGGCCGCGTTTCCGGCAAGTTCGAGAAATTGCTTGTTACCGATACCGTGGGTGTGCACGAGCGGCATGTTGATGCCGAGGTCCCGGAAGTTCTTGGTGACAATCGAGGCTGCAGGAGGAATCGCCCAGACGACGGTGGCTTGTGCTTTCGAGGCCTTGACCTTGGCGAGTTGCGCCGTCATGTCGGTGTCCGTGGCTTCGAACTTTTCCTTGAGCACGATATTGATTCCGTTCTCGCTGGCGGCCGCCTCAAAATTCTGCAGGCCGGAGTCGCCGAAGGCGTTGTTCACCGAAAGGAAGGCGACGTTCTTCAGGCCCTTCTTGACGAGGTACCTGGCGATCTTGTTCGCCACGACGATGTCACTCTGCGCGGTTTTGAACACCCACCGGCGCTCTTCCACAGGGGTGACGATCTTGGCCGAGGCGGCCATCGAAATCATCGGCACCTTGCTCTTGGTGACGGTATCCACCATCGCCAGCGAGGTACTGCTCTGGCTGCAACCGATGACGGCCAGAACCTTCTCCTGCTCGATCAACCGTTTGGCGGCCAGCACCGCTTCGGTCTCGTTGCTCTTATTGTCCAGGATAACGAGGTCAATGGGGTGCCCGTCAATGCCCCCCTTCGCGTTCAGCTCTTCTTCGAGCATCTCCAGGGTGTCTCTTTCCGGCTCGCCGAGCGAGGCGGCGGGACCGCTGATATCAACAACGGCACCGATCTTGTACGTCTCTTTAGCTGTTTCCCCGGCCGGCTCCGGTCCGGCGGCCGGTTTAGACTTCTTGCAACCGGCGGCAAAAACCGCCACCGCCAGCAAGGCAACTAATACCAAAAGAAAACTCCGCCTGAACATTTTTCGCTAACCCTCCTCCGTTTAAATACCATGTCAAATCAAAATAATGAATGCTATCTCGGTTCCCCGCTTAGTTCTCGTTTAGGAAACATTAACCGTTTAACCCGGAAGGCGCTCCCTGCCCCGAACCATCCCACCTTCTTTCGCCGAAAACAACCCTACCCTGTCTTTAACGTCAAATTTAACACGCCTGCGGCAGAAAAACAAGAAGGAACTTAGTCTTTCTTTGGCTCTAATTCGTTCCTTTTCCAGTAGGTTCTCGCCGCGGGGCGGGCGGTGCATAACCGCTCCTCCGGACGGTACAGAATAGGGAAGGCATTATTGGCTTGAGATAAACGCAGGTGGTGCCATGCCGGGTTTGCGCTTCTTCTCTTTACTACTGGCTGCGGGTTCCGGGGCGATCATGGCGGTGCAGGGTTCGGTGAACGCGCTGCTCGGGAAAGTCAGCGGTTTGTGGGAGGCCACCTTTATTGTTCATGCGGTAGGAACTGTTTTTGCCGGAGTGCTCCTGCTGGTTTTGAGGTGCAGCGGGTTGTCCCGCCTGGGGCAGGCGCCGTGGTACACCTGGACCGGCGGGATACTCGGGGTGCTGATCATTTACGGCGTGGCCCGGAGCATTCCCAAAGTGGGGGTGGCTCCGGCGACCACGGCCATCATTATGGGGCAGGTGCTGACGGCGACGGTAATCGATCACTTCGGCCTTTTAGGGATGACCCGCTTGCCTTTCAACTACTGGCGCGTGGTAGGGACCATATTGCTCGCCGCGGGGGCATGGTTTTTACTGCGAAAATAGTCAGGCTTCCACCAGCCGGAGGAGCAGGAGAATGGTCAAAACGCCCAGGACGAAGCCGATTGCTCCCTTTTCCTTGAGTGTCCGGGGCGCAAGTTCTTTCAGGACGATGTAAGTCATTGCCCCTGCAGCCACGGCCAGCAGGAATGGAATCAGCCGGGGCTTCCAGTGGGCCATGCCGAGGCCGATGAAAGTACCCGCCGGTGTGACCAGGGAGAGGAGGGCGTTGAGCCCGAGAACCTTCCCCGGCGTCAATCCCCCGAGACGCAGCGGCAGGGCGTTGACCAGGCCTTCAGGAAGGTTGTGCATACCGAGCGCTGCGGCGAGGAAGATGCCGAGTTCCGTTGTCAACGCCCCCCCGGTACCGATCGCCATGCCCTCAGGGAGATCGTGCAGGGCGATGCCTGTGAAAAGAAGCCACCCGAGGCGCTGGTAGGAAGCGGTTGCGTCGGCCGGGTGTCTCAGCAGATGATCGGTCAGGAAAAGGAGCGTGCTTCCGGCAAGAATGCCTGACAGCATTACGGTCAACCCGCCGAGTTTTAGGGCGGTAGGCACCAGTTCCAGCAGGATTACGCCGCTCATGACGCCAGCGGCAAAGCCGATCAGAGTGGCCATCACACGCCGGATGGGGAAACAGAGGGCAAGCGCGGCGCCGAGCAACGTACCTGCACCGGAAAGAAAGGCGAGCCCGATCAAAAAACCGGTCGGTGAACCGGCGGGAATGTACTCGACAGTGAGCAGTATACTTCACCTCAATTGACGGGTGGCCCGGCGGAGGGCCTTTCAGCCCGGCACGCCACCCGGTAAGAAAGACCACCTTTCGAACTCAAGACTGTTCTTTCACGCGGTGCCCCGTTTGCTCCCGGTGTTTCGAGTGGCTGGACTGGAACCTCTGACACCGCGTCTTGCTCCCGAGCGGGTTTTTGTGTAAAGTTATGAAAGAGCGCCTGTTCATATGCGGCGGGGTCGGGAGTGAAGCTTTTCGTTTTCGCGCGGGCCAAGGTGAACCTTTGCCTGGATGTGTTCGACCTGCGCCCGGACGGATATCATGAGGTCGCCTCCGTGATGCAGAGCCTGGCGCTGCACGACGTTTTGGCCCTTGAAGCCGTTCCGGAAGGCATCAGTCTGCAGGTTACCGGCGAAGCCGTGACTGCGGGCGAGGAAAACCTGGTACTCCGCGCGGCGCGGCATTTGGCGGCGGCTACTGGCTGCCGGCGGGGGGCGGCCGTCACGCTTCACAAAAACGTTCCCGTGGCAGCCGGTCTTGGCGGCGGTTCCGCCGATGCGGCGGCGGTCCTGGTCGGTCTGAACAGCTTGTGGAGGTTGGAGTGCGAGCCCGGATTCCTTGCGAAGATTGGGGCGGTGCTCGGCGCCGACGTTCCTTTTTGTCTTGCGGGGGGAACGGCTCTGGCCACCGGCCGGGGGGAAAAACTGACGCGGCTCCCGCCGCTGCCGGAGCTGGGGGTGCTGCTTTTGAAGCCTCCGTACGGGCTTTCCACAGCTGCGGTTTACCGGGCTTTCGACAGCGCCCGGCCAAACCACCGGCCGGTTGCCTGGCGAATGGCGGAGGCCCTTGCCGGGGGCGACTGGCGGGAAGCGCTGCAGTGGTGCAGCAACGCCCTGGAAGCGGTTGCCTTTAGGGAGCACCCGGAGCTGGCGGTACTTAAGCAGGAGCTCCAGGAGGCCGGGGCTCTTTGTGCACTGATGTCCGGTAGCGGTCCGACGGTCTTCGGGATTTTCGCTACGGTTGCCGAGGCAGCGCGTGCCGGTGAGTTCTTCAAGCGCCGCCCGCTGCATGTAATCGTGACCAATACGGCCGCCGCGGGGGTATTCCTGGGCGGGGAAAAGGATGACGGTCTGGGGTGATAATCCTTTGGAAAGGCGTCTTTTGCCGGTGAAATTGGATAATTATAAACCGCTGCGCGAGGTGGTTTTCGAGTCGCTGCGCGAGGCGATCATTAACGGCGTCCTGAAGCCGGGGGAGCGGCTGATGGAGGTGCAATTGGCAGAGGAACTCGGTGTCAGCCGCACCCCGGTACGAGAAGCCATTCGCAAGCTCGAACTCGAAGGGCTGGTGGTGATGCTTCCCCGGCGGGGCGCCTACGTTGCGGGCATCAGTGTGAAGGATATGGCGGACGTTTTCGAGGTGCGGGCGGCGCTGGAGGCTTTGGCTGCAGGCCTTGCGGCCGAGCGAATCACCGAGGAGGAAATGGAAGAGTTGGAGCGGTCGCTCGTGGAGATCCTCGAGGTCAGCGATACCCAGGATCTCGACACCATCGTGGCGTACGACACGCGTTTTCACGATATCATTTACCGTGCAAGCCGGAACACCTGGCTGATCCAGATCATCTCGAACCTGCAGGACCAGTTGCAGCGGTTCCGGATGACCACCCTTTCCCGGCCGGGCCGAATGAGGGAGGCGGTCGAAGAGCACAAGAAGATCGTAGAGGCGATTTCTGAGCGCAATAGCGAATTAGCGGCCCAGTTGGCCCGGGAGCATATCGAGAACGCTGAAAGCAGCCTGCTAAGCGGGCTCAAGGAGCAGGAAGAATGATTCCGGCGGTCGTTTTAGCGGGTGCGCCGAACGCCGGTCGGCTGCGGGAAGTGTCGCCGGTGCCCTGGGAGGCGCTGATCAACATTCACGGGCGGCCGATGGCCGCTTATGTCATCGACGCGCTGCTGGCTGCGCCGGCGGTGGGCAAGGTTGCCGTGGTTGGGCCGCCGGAGCTGAGGGAGGCGTGCGCTTCAGAACGGGTCCTTTTTTTGGCGCCCCGCGGAAGCATGCTCGAAAACCTGACTGCCGGTCTCGATGCGTTTCCTGATGCGCCGTGGGTTTTGATCGCCACGGCGGACATCCCTCTTTTGACCCCGGCGTCGGCGGCGGGCTTCCTCGATTTGTGTGCAGGTGGAGGCGCAGAGGTCTATTACCCCGTTATTCCGCGCGAGGTCGTGGAAAAAACCCTGCCCGGGGTGAGGCGCACTTACGTGCGTTTGCGCGACGGGGTCTTTACCGGCGGCAACCTCGGGCTGGTCAGTCCCGCGGCCATCAAGCGCTGCCTCGGCCGGGCCCGGGAGTTCGTCCGCCTGCGCAAGAAACCCCTGCGCCTGGCCCTCGTAGTCGGCCCGGGATTTCTGGGCCGCTTTCTTCTGGGTCGCTTAACCCTTCGGGAAGCAGAGCGGAGAGTTTCTGAACTGTTAGGTTTTCGCGGGCGGGCGGTTGTTGCTCCCTTTCCGGAGATTGGTGTTGACGTAGATAAACCCGCCGACCTGGAAGCAGTAAAACTAGCTATAATCAAAAGAAAGTGAAAATTTTAACTATTGACTTCTGACGTGGCAAACCTGTAAACTACAGGTATTAGACTATTATTATACAGGGGAGGGTTCCGGAAAAAAATGAGCGCAGAGGCGAAGCAGAAAATCCTTGAGTTTCTGGCAAATTGGAAGGGCAGCGAAAAGGGGGTGGCCACCGCAGCCGAGATTCAGAAAGGAACGGGGTTGAAGAGACAGGAAGCGGCCCAGCTACTTAAAGAACTGGAAGCCGAAGGGAAGATTGTGGGCGCCGGAAGAGCTGCCGGAGTGTACGGGTACAAGTTAAAAACCTGAGTACGGTTTTGAGAGAACTGACAGAGAACTGACCCGGCACGTCCCGTTCGATAGAGCACTTATAGAAACAAGGGTTTGTTTCATGCCGGGGCGGCACGGCCCGGGACGCGAGGGTTTTGTGTCGCTTCGCGGCCGGTCGAGGTATTAAAAACCTTCTAACGTGCAGCCGGGTGCCACCGCCTCGTTCAAAAAGAAACAAATTGGCTGTAGGTTGTTTTGAGGCCTGTTTTCCGGGCAATAAAGGGAATGTACTGGGTCGAGATGCCGCATCGAATTTCCCCTCCCCGGGTTGGAATGTTGTCGGCAACTACTGGACACGGCGGGGGAGGGATAAGGTTATGACAAAGAGTAGTCCTGAAATACGGTCATCCACACCACAGTTTGGCAATATTATTTTGTTGTTAGATGGTTGACAAGGTTCCCCGGAGTATATTATTATTTTCTTAACTTTTTGAAAGATTTGTAACAAGTCACGCAGCGTCCACGTCTGGAAACTATGCCAGAACCCACGTGTTACACCTGACCTGAACGAAGAAGCAACGTTTCTCCTTGGATTTGCGGTAAAGAGCCTGGAGGACAATCTTGGAGGGGGGTGCAAGCCGGAGGGGGTTTTTTCGCTTGTTTCTACTGAGATTGAAGAGCGAACGCATCTACAACTTCTGAGTTAAGGAGGTATTAACATCGGTATGACTTTCAAACCACCTGGCCCAAAAGTTCCCCAAAAAGAGATAAAGTATCAGGAACTCCGCATCTACACCGATGAAGAATTAAAGAACCCGTCTGACGAAGAAATGAAAGGCTTCAAAATAAAGCATGATATCCCCATGTTAGAGGAATTGGAGTCCGGTCCGTGGCCGAGCTTTGTCGCCGACCTCAAGGTGGAGGCCTGGCGGCGGAGGAGGCTCGCCGACGACCGGATGTTTATGCCCCGCGAGGCGGTTGAGGACTTGCTCGGTCAGCTCGAGCTTTCGTTTGTACACGGGGAAACGCACTGGAAACATGGTGGTATCGTCGGCGTCAGCGGTTATGGCGGCGGCGTTATCGGGAGATATTCCGACCTGCCTGAACAATATCCCGGTGTTGCCCACTTCCACACCATCCGGGTCAACCAGCCGGCGAGCAAGTTTTACACCACCGACTTCCTGCGTGCCATCTGTGATCTCTGGGAGCTGCGCGGCAGCGGAATCTTCAACTTCCA
>JASEJH010000075.1 GCA_030016455.1 Thermoanaerobacteraceae bacterium | reverse complement strand
AGGAGCGCCGCCGTTGCGGCGGACAGAAAGAAGACGCCCGCAAGAACCCGGCCGGTCAGACGCAAAAGGAACCCCCCGTGAATGGTGGCCTGAGTAAACCCTGGTTTCAAACCGCGTCGCGGAGTTTTGGAATCCTCTTAATTCCGCATGTTTATGGCGGGAGGTGGGGAGATATGCCGGTTCAAGTTGACACGGCCGGGCTTGAGCGGGTAAGATTATGGATAACGAAATGCCGGAAGCACGGCTGTTTAAAGGAATTTACGCACTTCTATTTTGCCGCGCAGGTTTACCGGAGGGATGGAATACTTTGGGCGGAAAGACTTTGCCTACGGTCTATAACCCGAAACTGGTGGAAGAAAAGTGGTACCGGTTCTGGGAGGAAGGGAAATACTTCCGGGGTATCATCGACCGGAACAGGGAACCCTTCTGCATTGTAATGCCGCCGCCGAACGTGACGGGCGAGCTCCATATGGGGCACGCGCTGGACAATACGTTGCAGGACGTGCTGATCCGCTGGCGGCGGATGCAGGGGTACGCCGTGCTCTGGCTGCCCGGGACGGACCACGCCGGGATCGCCACCCAGGCGCGTGTGGAAGCGATGCTGGCGAAGGAGGGGCTCTCCCGCTTTGACCTTGGACGGGAGAAGTTCCTCGAGCGGGTGTGGGCATGGAAGGAAAAATACGGACACGTGATCACCGGGCAACTCAGGCGCCTCGGTGCTTCCTGCGACTGGGACCGGGAGCGGTTTACGATGGATGAGGGTTGCTCGGAAGCGGTGCAGGAGGTTTTCCTGCGGCTCTATGAGCGGGGGCTCATTTACCGCGACAATTACATCGTCAACTGGTGCCCCCACTGCCACACGGTGATTTCCGATATCGAGGTGGAGCACAAGGATACCGCGGCGCACCTTTATTACATCAGGTACCCGCTGAAAGGCGGGACCGGGTTCATCGAGATTGCTACGACCCGGCCGGAAACGATGCTCGGCGACACAGCGGTGGCGGTCAACCCGGCCGACGAACGGTACCGGGAGCTGATCGGGAAAACCGTGGTGCTGCCGCTTGTCGGGCGGGAGATTCCCGTCATCGCCGACGAGTATGTGGCGATGGAGTTCGGGACGGGGGCACTCAAGGTAACGCCGGCGCACGACCCGAACGACTTCGAGATCGGGCAGCGGCACAATCTTCCCGCCGTGCAGGTCATCGGCCCGGACGGGCGGATGACGGCGGACGCCGGTGCGCGCTACGCGGGACTCGACCGCTGGGAGTGCCGAAAGCGCGTGGTGGAGGACCTCCGAACGCAAAAACTCCTGGTGAAGGTGGAGGACCTGAGCCACGCGGTGGGTCACTGTTACCGGTGCGATACCGTGATCGAGCCAACGGTTTCCAAGCAATGGTTTGTCCGGATGAAACCCCTGGCGGAGCCGGCGATCCAGGCAGTGAAGGACGGGCGAGTGCGCTTTATCCCGGAACGCTTTACGAAGGTTTACCTCAACTGGCTTGAACAGATCCGGGACTGGTGCATCTCGCGGCAGCTCTGGTGGGGCCACCGGATTCCGGTCTGGCACTGTCCCGACTGCGGGGAGAGCACCGCGTCGCGGGGCGAGGTCAAACGATGCCCGCGCTGTGGCTCGGCGCAGGTGGAACAGGACCCCGACGTGCTGGACACCTGGTTTTCTTCGGCGCTCTGGCCTTTCTCCACGCTCGGTTGGCCGGACGAGACGGTTGATCTGGCCTATTACTACCCGACGTCGGTGCTGGTGACCGGGCGGGACATCATCTTCTTCTGGGTGGCACGGATGATCTTCATGGGCCTGGCCTTCATGAAGGAGGTGCCGTTCCGGGAGGTTTTCATCCACGGCCTGGTGCTGGACGCCCTCGGGCGCAAGATGTCCAAGTCGCTGGGAAACGGCGTGGACCCGATCGAGGTCATCGAAAGCCACGGCGCGGATAGCCTCCGGTTCATGCTGGTTACCGGGAGCACCCCCGGAAACGACCTGCGCTTCCACTTCGAGAAGTTAGACGGGGCGCGGAATTTCGTCAACAAGCTCTGGAACGCTTCGCGGTTCGTCCTGATGAACCTGGCGGAACCGGGGGCGCAGCCGGCGGACGGGGCTTATGAGCTTGCAGACCGCTGGATTTTGAGCCGTTACCGGGAAGCGGTGGCCAGGGCCACTGAGTACCTCGAGGCTTACGAGGTGGGCGAGGCCGCACGGGTGCTCTACGATTTTGTTTGGGACGAATTCTGTGACTGGTACATCGAGCTGGCCAAACCCAGGCTTTACCGGGGGACGCCCGGGGAGCAGGCGGTCGCGCGCGCGGTGCTGTGCCGGGTGCTGGGCGGGACGCTCAAGCTTCTCCACCCGTTCATCCCGTTCGCGACCGAGGAGATCTGGCACCACCTCGCACCCGGTGAAGCGCCGCTGATCGTCCAGTCCTGGCCGGAAGACGAGCCGGCGCTGGCGGACCCGGCGGCGGAGGAGGAAATGGGCCGGCTGATCGCGATCATCCGGACGGTACGGCACATCCGGGCGGAGATGAACGTGCCGCTCGGACGGAGGGCGGCGGTGATCCTGGTGGCGCCGGACGCAAGAGTGCTTGAGGTTGTGGCGCGCGGGAAGGAATACATCGAAGAGCTTACCGCCGCAACGGTCTCCGTCCTGGAAGAGCTGGCGGCCAAGCCGGCGCAGGCTGCGCACGCAGTGGCGGCCGGAGTTCAGATTTTCGTCCCGCTCGGCGGCCTGATCGACATCAACAAGGAGCAGGCCCGGCTGGCGAAAGAACTGGATACGGTGGCGAAGGAACTGGCCCGGGTGGAGGCCAAACTTAAGAATACCGGCTTCCTGGCCAAGGCCCCGGCCGAAGTGGTGGCGAAGGAACGCGCGAAACAGGCGGAGCTGTCCCAGAAACGGGAAGCGCTGGAAAGCCGGCTGAGGATGCTGAGCGAGGCGGGATAAGTTATAGTAGCAGCCAGAAGTCAGAATTCAGAATACAGAGTAGGCTTTGTGGGAATTCGCGCGCGAATTCCTTCTTTGAACCTTCCGGATTCTGACTCCTGAATACTGACCCGAAAACTCTTCCTAAAAGCAGTTATGGACTACGAAGAAGCGATCCGTTACATGCAGGGCGCCGCGGCGGCGGGGATAAAGCCGGGACTGGAGCGGATCACTGCGTTGCTCGGGCGGCTGGGCAATCCTGAACGCCGGTTCCCGGCGGTGCACGTAGGCGGCACCAACGGCAAGGGGTCGGTCTGCGCGTTTCTCACGGCAGTGCTGGCAGCCGCCGGCTACAGGACGGGTACCTTTACCTCGCCGCACCTGCACTCTTATACCGAGCGTTTCCGGATCAACGGCGCGGCCATAGAACCCGCCCGGCTCGCCGGATTGATCTCGGCGGTCCGGCCGGCGCTGGAGACGCTGCGGACCGGAGGCGTCGTCCCGACCGAGTTTGAGATTCATACGGCTTTGGCCTTTCTTTTTTTTGCCCGGGAATCCGTGGACGTGGCGGTGGTCGAGGTGGGCCTGGGCGGGCGTTACGACGCTACAAACGTCGTTTCGCCGGAGGTTGTCGTGATCACCAACGTAACGGTAGACCACACCGACTATCTGGGGGAGTCGATCGAGCAGATCGCCGGCGAGAAGGCGGGGATAATAAAACCAGGGGTTCCGGTGGTTACGGGGGCCGAGGGCGCGGCGCTGGCCGTAATCGAAAGGGAGTGCACCGCAAGAGGCGCGCCGCTTTTTGTTTTGGGGCGGGATTTTTACCCGAAGGCGCGGAAAAGCGACCTGGCGGGCCAGGAGCTGGACGTCCGCGGCTGGTGGGGTGAAACGCGGGGGATCCGGGTAAGGCTTTTGGGCCGCCACCAGCAGCAGAACGCCGCTTCTGCGGTAGCTGCCGCCAGGTTGCTCGCCGAGCGGGGCTGGCGGCTGGGCGAGGCGGCGGTGCACGAGGGCCTGGCGGCCGCAACATGGCCGGGCCGGCTGGAGGTGCTGCGGGAGAACCCGCCGGTGATTTTGGACGGAGCGCATAACACCGCCGGAGCGATGGCGCTGCGGGAGGCGCTGCAAGGTTACTTTCCGGAGCGGCCGCTGGTGCTTGTAATCGGGATGCTCGCGGATAAGGAGCGGGGGGAAGCGGCTGCAGTCTTGTGCCCGTTGGCCAGGGCGGTAGTAGTCACCCGGCCGCCGGGGTCGCGCGCCGGAGACTGGCGGATGCTGGCGGCTTTGGCGCGGCTGTATGTACCGGCGGTAGACGAGATCGAGGATGTTGCTGCGGCGGTAGAGCGCGCGCTGGCGCTTGCCCGGCCGGAGGATGTGGTTGTCGTAACGGGTTCGCTCTACCTTATTGCCGAGGCGCGGGCGTTTTTGGCCCGGAGAGACCGGTTCTTCAGGACCGGGGAGTTGCGTTAAGGCAGGGGGGCGCCCTGCGGAATTGGGCCGGGCCAAACAACGCATAATAAAGGCATGGGGGTGGTAAGATGGAGGTAGACCTGGGCTGGAACGAATTCAAGGAGTGGCTGGGCAAGGGACTTAAGGCGCTGCGGCTGGCGGGTGTGTCTGATGAAAACGCCGAGGAGATAGGCTATCGGTTTGGCGAACTGCTCAACCGTTACGTTGATTCGGCCAACCGGGAGCAGCGCCTGATAAAAGAGCTGTGGGACCAGGGAAACGAGATCGAGCGCCGGGCGCTGGCCTCAATGCTTGCCAGGCTGGTCGAGCGGGATACCCTCGAGCGCAAAAAGCCTTCCCGGCTGAGTGAGGAAAGCGGTCCTGACGAAACAACGGAAGGCCGGAAGAAGCCTTGATGGGAAAGGCGGAAGGATGAATTAGCTATTACGTTCCCCGGTTGTAATCCCCCGTGAAGATAGATTTCAGTTTTCCTACGCTGTCGGTCAGGGCCAGGTAGATGTGGGCGGCGATCGTTCCGGCGGTAAGAAGAGTACTGTAGTAAACCAGGCTCCGGACCCGGTTGAATCCTCCCAGCCATTTAACCGGCCGGGCAAACAGCTTCGGGGCGTACAGGAAGAACCCGAGGGGCAGAATGACCAGCGCTTCGAGCGGCCAGAAGGTGTAAAGAAATTTCTGGCCGACGTTGTACCGGCGAAACTTTGGTTTTTCCGGCGTCAGGTAAAACTGGTACCGCAGAAAACGGGGCAGCTTTTTTAGGTCGTGCCGCTCCGGAAGAATCAGGCGCCAGTCACGTCGGAGGATGCCGTAGTAAACCCGGGCGATAAACCCGAAAGTGAAAAGAAACCCGGCAAGCGAGTGTATCTGCCTTGCCGTGCGCATACTACCGCCGGCTCGCGGTGGTTCGCTGATGTAAAGGCCGCTGGTGACCAGCGCGACGGCCAGCGGCGCCAGCGTCCAGTGAAAAATCCTGACCGGCAGCGGATGGCGCAATTGCATCAAGCTTCCCCTCCTGAATGGTTAATCCCGCAACTTAGAATTCAGAATCCAGTAGTCAGAATCCAGAAGGTTGGAAGAGGGAATTCGCTATGCGAATTTCTACAAACCCTATTCTGAATTCCGAATTCTGGATTCTGACCTCATAACTTTACCCTATAGCTTTTATCCTTTCTGAAATGATATGCGTGGCGCAAGCGTAGCACGGGTCGAAGGAGCGGATGATCCGTCCCACCTCGACCGGTTCCCGGGGGTCGGCGATAGGCGTGCCGAGAAGCGCTTCCTCAACGGGCCCCGGCTGTCCCGCGTCGTCCTGGGGTGAAAAATTCCATGCCGAGGGGGTAATAATCTCGTACCGGCTGATGCGGCCCCCTTCCACGCGGAGGTAGTGCAGGAGCGGTCCCCGCATCGAGTCGGTGAGCCCCAGCCCCTCCCCGGTTTTGGGTACGTCGGAGGCGGAGAATACCGGTTCGCCGGGTTCGAGTTTTTCCAGCCACCGCTCCATTAAACCGCAGAGCATCTCAGTTTCCATAACCCGCGCCAGGATCCGGTCCATGGCCGAGACGCCGCGCCGGTAACGGCCCGCCACCCACATTCGCGCCAGCGGCCCGCCCTCGAAAGCCTTTTGCTCGTAGCGCGGTGCCTTAATCCAGGAGTAGGCGCCGGGTTTTCTGGGGGCCGGTCTGGTTATGGCGGTCTCCGGGGCCTGGGGCCCGCCCTGCTCTTCGAAGTAAGCGTGGCGCAGGTGCTCGGCGACGAGGTCCGTATCCACCTCCCGGATGCCGGTTTCTTCAACTACCCCGCCGGGAAGGTGAAATTTCTTCCGCTCCGGGTCCACGGGAAAGCAGCCGTAGCCCAGAAGACGCAAAGGACGCTTCCCCAGCTCGTAACATTCCGGATAAGCCGCGGCGATGGTCTGCGCGTCGGAGATCATTTTTTCCCGGACAAACCTGGTTATTACGCGGAGCTTCGCCTGCAAGTCAAGGATAACGGCGCCGTCCGGCGGCACGGTGGAACCGCCGGCCAGGATCCCGTGTGGAAACGGTGCCTTGCCTCCGAGTGCGGTCACCATCTCGTGGGCGACGCGGCTGACATCCGCAGCCTCGAAATAGTGTTCCCTGAGCCTGGTTTCGATTTCCGGTGAGAGGCGGTAGCCGCGCCGGTAGCGGGGTTGGAAAGGAGGTTTGTCCGGACCGCGGGCGTAATCGGGTAACTCCAGCAGATAAAAGTGCCGGAGGTGGTTCTGCAGGAAGTCTGCCCCAAAAATCAAATTCCGGAGCAGGTTGCCGTTTTTCGGCGGCACCACACCCGCCAGTTCTTCCAGAGCAAAGGCGGCAGCCGTAGCGTGCGCCGTTGCACAGATGCCGCAAATGCGTTGCGTAAAATAAGGCGCGTCACGCGGATCCCGGCCCCGGAGCATAATTTCAAAGCCGCGAAATAAGAAGGCACTGGACCGGCAGTCCACAATCTTTCCATCCGCGATGGTAACCTCAACGTGGCCGCGGTTGTTGGCCCGGGTGACCGGGTTGATGACGATCTGTCCGCTCACCGGATCACTTCCTCGGGTCAGAATTCAGGAGCCAGAAGTTTCAAAGAGGGAATTCGCATAGCGAATTCTTACAAATCCCATTCTGAATTCTGACTTCTGGATTCTGACCTGTAAACCTTGCTTCAAAGGATATTCCCTCGCCTGCTGATTTTCATCCTTCATCCTTTCGTATACGCAGGCGGAGTTT
>JASEJH010000074.1 GCA_030016455.1 Thermoanaerobacteraceae bacterium | reverse complement strand
ATCAAAGGATACGCCCAGAAAATCCTCGGGGAGTGCCGCGAATGCCTTGTCAACCAGACCGAAGGAGGATGACCCGGAGATGAACGATACGTTCAGGCAATGCACGCTGCCGGAGCTGAAGAAGGGAGTGCGCGGCCGCGTTTACGGGATAACCGGTGGTCTGCAGGCCGTCAGGCGGCTTCAAGCCCTCGGTATTATTCCCGGCAGGGAAATAGTGAAGGTAAGCGAGATGCCGCTCGGCGGCCCCGTGGTGGTAAACGTCGAGCAAACCCAGGTGGCACTGGGGTTCGGCCTGGCCAAGAAAGTGATCGTGGAGGTTCCCAGTGAGAATTCTGCTGGTCGGCAATCCAAACGTCGGTAAGAGCGTCATCTTTTCCCAACTCACCGGTACGCGGGTGATCTCCTCAAACTACCCGGGTACAACCGTGGAGTACACCCGGGGTTACCTGAACCTTGACGGTGAGCGGGTTGAAGTAATAGATGTTCCCGGCTCCTACACCCTCGAACCAACCTGTAAGGCCGAAGAGGTGGCGGTAGCTATGCTCCCTTACGGGGATGTGATCATCAACGTGGTGGACGCTACCAACCTGGAGCGCAACCTCTACCTTACCCTCGAGCTCCTCGAACGGAAGGTACCGGTGCTTGTAGCGCTGAACCTGTGGGATGAGGCCCAGCACAAAGGAATACTCATCGACGCCGTGAGACTGGAAGAGATCCTGGAAGTGCCTGTAGTAACCACGGCTGCCATTAGCGGCCAGGGGATGAAAAGACTCATCGAACGCCTCCCCGAAGCCCGAACGGGCCGGGTTCAATGGCAGACAACCGACGAACGCTTCGCCACCGTGGGCCGCATCGTCCGGGAGGTACAGCAGGTGACCCACCGCCACCATACCCTCCTGGAACAACTGGAAGACCTGAGTGTGATGCCGGTGAGCGGTTTTTTCCTGGGTGCGGCAGTGCTTTTCGGCGCTTTCAAAGCGATCCGTTTCATCGGCGAAGGACTGATCGGCTCCGTTTTCGAACCGTTCTTCAACCAGGTATACGCTCCCCTGCTGGAGAAGTTGAGCCTCGCTCTCGGGGAGCAGGGTTTCCTGCATAGTTTATTGATCGGACAGCTGGTTGACGGAAAGATCGACTTCGTTCAATCCCTGGGGCTTCTAAGTACAGGCCTTTACATCCCCCTGGCGATGGTCTTTCCTTATATCATCGCGTTCTATGCGGTCCTGGGATTCCTGGAGGACTTCGGCTACCTGCCGCGGCTTGCCGTGCTCCTGGACGGGCTGATGCACCGCGTCGGGCTGCACGGATACGCGATAATCCCGATGGTTCTGGGGCTGGGCTGCAACGTCCCGGCAGCCCTTTCGATCCGCAACCTGGAAAGCCGCCGGCAGAAGTTCATCGCCAGTACGCTGATGGTGACCGCCATCCCCTGCTTTTCGCAGACGGCGATGATCTTTGCCCTGCTCGGCCGCCATGGAGGGTTTTACGTGGCCCACGTCTTCCTTACGCTGCTCTGCGTCTGGGTCGTTCTCGGCCTCCTGCTCAACCGGTGGTTGAAGGGGTTCACCCCTTCGCTGCTGGTAGAAATACCGCCTTACCGCATTCCGGAGTTCAGGGTTCTCGCCCAGAAACTCCACCTCCGGCTCACCCATTTCTTCAAAGAAGCAATCCCCTTCATCCTGGCAGGCATCCTCGTGGTAAATTTGGCCTGCTTCTCCGGCCTCATCAACCTCCTGGCCCGCACCGTGGAACCGTTATTCCGCTTCCTTTTCGGCCTCCCCGGAGACGCCGCTACCGCACTCCTGCTCGGGTTTCTCCGGAAAGACGTGGCCCTGGGCATCCTGATCCCGCTTCACCTGACGCCGGAGCAACTCGTGGTCGCCAGCACCATCCTGGCGATCTATTTCCCTTGCCTGGCCACCTTCTTGATCCTGTGGCGGGAACTCGCGTGGCGGGACATGCTCAAGGTAACCGGTATTATGTTAACTACAGCCCTTGCCGCCGGCACCTTCACCAACCTCGCCCTGCAACAGTATGGCGTCCTCGTCTGGCTTTCCGCGGCGGTTGCCGTGGGGATTCTGGTAGTTCTGGACGTCCTCGGCAGAAAGAAGGCCGTCGCCGTCCAGGAGGAAACATAGCTCCCGCCCCACCGGCGCCACGGCTCTGGCAAAACAAGAACTTCCCGCCTACCGGACGAAGAACAGGCTGATTCTGCTCACAAACCTTACCAGGGGATGCTTCAGGCGGCGTTCCATTTGACGGTACTCCTCCCGTAGACGGCTGCACTCCTGCTGCAGGAAGCGGTAATCCCGTTCGAGCTCCTGACCCGCTCCAAGCACCTTCTGCAGTTCGCCCGCCAGCCGGGCGTTCTCGGCCAGCAGGCGCCGCTCGTTCTCTGCCGCCCGGGCCGCACTTTGTTCAGCCTTCTGCTTCCAGTCGATGACCTCGCGCTGCAGGCTGGCAAGCTGGTTTCCATACTGCTCGCGGAGCTCGGCCAGTTTTGCCTTCGCCTCCCGGCTCTTTTCCTGCTCCTGCACCACCTGGGCCCGCAGGTCGGCCACTGTGGCATTCAGTTCTTCTACGAGCCCTTCCAACCGGGCAACCTCCTTTTCCTCCTCCCGGGCCCGGCCCACCCAGAGACGGCACTGGTGAAGAATGCTCTGGGCCTTGTTCTCTAACTTTTTGACCTGCTCCCGGTAATAAACCAGTTCCCGCTTCCGCAGGGTGAGCAATAGCTCTTTTTCAGAAAACCGGCTGCTCAGATTCTCGTATTCTTCCCGGTAACGGGCCTGCGCAGCCAGAGCGGCGGCAGCCTGCTGCTGGGCAGCGCTCAACTCCTTCAACTGCATCTTCAGAGACAGGAACCGCTTCTGCCACGCCTCCCGTTCCGCGTTATGACGCTGCTTCTGCTCCCGGAGCAATCCGAGGAAACGCTTCATCACCGCGTCGTACGCGACCTGAGCCGCAGCGCTGTAGGACCAGGTATCCCCCTGCTGCTCAAAAAACGGGAAGCGGCGGAGCACCCCTTCCACCGCCTGCGGGGTCACCGGCCGCCAGAAGTTGACCGCCTCGACGACCTGGTTCAGGGAAAGCCCTCCCGGGTGGGCGCGCAGGACCTTCAGGACCAGGAACTTCAAAGGGTACTGTCCGGCGTCCAGGTCCCATTCGGTCAAACCCCACATGCCCGTATCCAGATGCACGAACCGGCCGTCCGAGATCAGGTTCGCTTCTTCGACGAAGAGCCTTTTAGCCTTTTTGCGCTTGTCTTTTTCTTCCCGCCGCAGCTCCCACAAACTCAACGGCTGCTGGCGTTTGAGAAGAAGGTGGTAGAACGGGTCGTTGCTTCGAAAACCCTCGGTGTTTAGATACCACCGGTTCTTTTCGTCGCAGTAGAAGCAGGAGTGCTGCTTCAGGCAGAGCAAGACTTTTTCCTCTACCTCCTGAAGGGAAAGGTCCCGCAGCATCTTCCGCCGGACGTAGGAAGCAATCTCCTTCGCCGGCAGTACCTCGAAAAAATAAAGGGTTCGCTTCAAGAGGTCGGTCAGCGAGTAAAGCCTGCCGTGCACAAAACCACCTTCCTTAAGATAGAAATCGTTCCATTATTTAACATTAATTCCGTAAAAAAAAGATTCCTCCTGCTAAGCGGGAGGAATTTTTTTTAACTGCTTACCCGACGATCAGTCGCTACAGTGCCCTGTTCACCGTGTAGTTCGGCGCCTCTTTGGTAATCACCACGTTGTGCGGGTGACTCTCACGCAGGCCGGCCGGGGTTATCCGGATGAAACGCGTCTTCTCCTTCAGGTCTTCGATGGTGGGACAGCCGCAATAGCCCATTCCGGCCCGCAAGCCGCCGATCAGCTGAAAGACCGTTTCCGCCAGCGGCCCCTTGTAGGGCACCCGGCCTTCCACTCCTTCCGGTACCAGCTTAGGTCCGTAATCCTGAAAGTAACGCTCGGCGCCGCCCTCACGCATCGCGCCCAGCGACCCCATCCCGCGGTACACCTTATAACTCCGGCCTTGGTAAATCTCGATGTCGCCCGGGCTCTCCTCCGTCCCTGCCAGGAGGCTCCCCAGCATCACCGTGTCCGCCCCCGCGGCAATGGCCTTGGTGATGTCACCGGAGAACTTGATCCCGCCGTCGGCGATGATCCGGCGCCCGAACTTCTTCGCCTCCTGCGCGCAGTCGTGGATTGCCGTTATCTGCGGCACACCGATGCCTGCTATCACCCGCGTGGTGCAGATCGAACCGGGTCCCACGCCGACTTTCACCGCGTCCGCCCCGGCCTCGAAAAGGGCCCGTGCACCCTCGGCCACGGCAACGTTTCCGGCGATCAGCTCTACGTCCGGAAAGCGCCGCTTGATCTCCCGGACCGCCTCCAACACCGTTCGCGAGTGGCCGTGCGCGGTGTCCACCACTACGGCGTCCACCTTCGCCGCCACCAGGGCTTCAACCCGTTCGAGAAAACCGGCCGTCACGCCTACCGCCGCCGCCACCAGGAGGCGTCCGTGCGAATCCTTGGCCGCGTTCGGGTACTTGTACCCTTTCTCGATGTCCTTGATGGTGATCAGTCCCCGCAGCCTGAAGTTTTCGTCCACCAGCGGCAGTTTCTCTATCTTATAGCGGCGCAGGATCTCTTTCGCTTTCTCGATGGTGGTCCCCACCGGTGCCGTAATCAGGTTTTCCCTGGTCATCACGTTCGCGATCGGCTGGTCAAAGTCGGTTTCGAAACGGATGTCCCGGTTGGTGATGATCCCCACGAGCTTTCCGTTCTCGGTAATCGGTACGCCGGAAATCCGGTACCGCTCCATTAAAGTCATGGCCTCCCGGACGGAGTTCTCCGGGGCAAGGAAGATTGGGTCGGTAATGACCCCGTGCTCCGAACGTTTGACCCGGTCCACCTCCAGGGCTTGGCGCTCGGTGGTCATGTTCTTGTGAATCACGCCGATGCCGCCTTCGCGAGCAATAGCGATCGCCAGGCGGGATTCGGTCACGGTGTCCATCGCCGCGCTCACCAGCGGGATGTTCAGCCTGATGTTGTTGGTCAAATAGGTACTGGTATTCACGTCCCGCGGCAGTACCGCCGATGCCGCCGGAACAAGCAGCACGTCGTCAAAAGTAAGTCCTTCCCGCCCGAATTTTTCCGGGTACATCCTCTCTCTCCCCCTTTGTATGCAGTTAATTATAGCACAGTCAACAACGTAGGGAAAGGCCGCCTTTCAGCCGCCGGCGAGGAAACCACTCCCTGCTTGTGTTACCGTGCACCGGAATGATAAACTACGGTTGAACGTGCGGGAGCGGCAAAACCCTTACAAATTCGCAAGCAGCAACGACTTCTTTTATAAGCAAAAGGATGCTCTTAATGAGAATACGGGAAGAATACGGGAACTTTTTACCTCTTTTTGAAGTCTAAAAAGTGTCCGGAAGTTCCGGGCCCAGAGGAGGATGCTCCTTTGGTGGACGTGAAAGCGCTGGTCACGCAAGCCCAGAACGGCAACGTACAGGCCTTTGAACAGTTGGTTTTGCTGTACCAGGACCGCCTGTACGGTCTTTGTCACCGGTTGGCGGGGAATCACACCGACGCGCAGGATCTGGCACAGGAGGCTTTTGTTCGGGCATACCGGGCGTTGGGCAAGTTCCGCCAAGAGGCGGATTTCGGTACCTACCTGCACCGGATTGCAGTTAACTTATGGCTCAGTTACCGGAAACGCAACCACAACGAGTTCTCCCTCGACGATCCGGTTCTGACGACCGAAGGTGAACTCCTCCGGCAGGTAGCAGACAACAACCAGCAACCGGAGCAGGTACTGGAGAACGCCGAGTTTCAGCTTCTGGTACGGGAAGCGCTGGCGGTATTACCGAAAGAGCACCGGGCGGTGCTGGTTCTGCGGGAAATGGAGTCTTTGAGTTACGAAGAGATAGCCGCTACCCTGGGTGTGGCGCCGGGCACGGTGAAGTCCCGCCTGAACCGGGCGCGCAACGCCCTAAAAAAGACGCTACGCCGGATGGCGGCCAAGAAGGGGTTTGAACTTCCGGTAACGGAGTGATACCATGCGGTGCAGTCGGGTGCAAAAGATTTTGCCGCATCTGCTCGACAACCCGGAAGCGCAACCGGGTGTAAAGGCGCACCTTGCAGCGTGTCCGGCTTGCCGGCAGGAGTTTTTCCTCCTGCAGCAGACCTCGCGCGCCCTCCAGGCAGCAGAAAAAGCACCGCCGGCGCCGGCCAATTTTGCCGCCGGGGTGATGGCCCGGATCAGCACGACCGAACAGCCCGGGGGCAACAGCCGGTGGAACCGGCTGACGGGGTGGAAACAGCTTGTTGCGGCCGCCGCCGCAATGCTGATCCTGGCGGTAGGCGCGCTGGCGCTGGTCAGGGCTGGCGGTCCAGGGGCACCCGAAATAGCCGGAACCCCCCCGGCAATTACCCGGCAACCGGAAGTACGGCCCGGAGCCGAGGAGCCCAAACAAGGCAATACCCAGCAGCCGGGGAACGGCATCCTGAAGGAGCAACCCGAAACCCAACCGTCCCCGGAGCTTGCAGCGCCGGTGAAGCAGCCGGAGCCCAAGGCAACGGAAAGCAAACCGGCGCCCGTGCAGGAGCGCCAGACTAGCATCGCCGCCGGCCGGACGGTGTTTTTCCTGAGCCAGCAACGGGTACTGCGAAGCACGCTGCTGCGCCTGGAGGTTCAGGACCTGAAGGCAGCTGGGGATAAAGCGCTGGCAACGGCCCGCACGTGGGGAGCCAGCGGGGGCTGTGTGGCGGATACGACCGACGGGCAACGCCGAATTCAAGCGTTCCACTTCCAGGTGGCACCGGATAAATCCGAAGGTTTCATCGCGGCTCTCAGTGCCCTGGGTGCGGTAATCGAGCGGGAAGACGACCACCGGAACATTACCGACGACTTCAACCAGGCCAAGGCCGAGTACGAAAGTCTGGCGGGAAGCAGGAATACGGCACCCGAAAGCGAGCAGGCGACGATTGACGCCAGGCTCGCGGAACTGGAGAAGCAGCTCACCGAGTGGGACGCTCTGGCGAATAAATGGGTTGTTACCCTCTGCCTCATCCAGTAAACTTCTGCTTATAGTTGACCCAGCAATCGAGTAGGAGGGGGCGGTTAGCCCCCGTCCTCTCACACCACCCGGCATGCG
>JASEJH010000073.1 GCA_030016455.1 Thermoanaerobacteraceae bacterium | reverse complement strand
CAGGCGGGTCAGCCGGTCGATTTCCAGGTCGATGTCGCGCAGGAATTCACGGTATACCGCCACGTTTTCCTCCCGGCCGTCCAGGAGGGATTGGGCCAGGGCCTTGATCGAACTCAGGGGAGATTTGAGTTCGTGCGACACGTTGGCCAGGAACTCGCGCCGCATCCGGTCCACGCGGGCCACTTCCACGCTCATGGCGTTGAAAGCGGCGGCAAGTTCGCCGATCTCGTCCCGGCTGCGGACGGGGACCCGCTCTCCCAGGTGTCCCTGGGCCATGCGCTCCACGGCGCGCTTCAGTTCGTTGACCGGTCTGGTGAGCAACCCGGCCAAACCCAGACTGACCAGAACGGCCAGAAAACCGCTGCTTAACGCCGCCGCCGCCATCCGGTCGCGGATCTCCGTGAGGCTTGCCCGTACGTCTTCAAGTTCTGTGACCAGCATCACCACCCCCGCTGCCCCATTCACTTTGCTCGTTACAGGAACGGCTGCATACAGAACCCATTGTCCGTCGGTTAGGACGTGGTCGCCTGCGGCGGCGCGCCCCTTTAGAGCTGCCTGCACTTCATCGTGCTGCAGGAGGCGGTTTTCCAGCCAGGTTTCGCCGAAAGAGTCGACCATGACCCTGCCCCTGTCATCCAGAATTAAAACCCGGGCCTCCATCTGGTTCCCGAAACTGCGGGCCAGGTAGTACGTGCTGCGGTCTCCTTTCAGGATCGTTTCTTTGCCCGTGGTAGCGATGATGTTGGCGTTGCCGAGGACGGTTGCTTTCCGTGCTTCGAGGTAGTTCAGCTTGAGCGTGCGGTAGAGGAAGAGGTTGGTGCCGGCCAGGATCAGGAGGATGATCAGAAAGTAGGTCCCGGCGAGTTTCCAGCGGATGGATAGCTGCATCATTCCTGCTCCTTGAAAAAGTACCCGGAGCCCCGCTTGGTCATGACCCAGCATGGATGGGCGGGGTCCGGCTCGATTTTCTCCCGGATGCGGCGGATGTAAACGTCAACGGTCCGCGGGTCGGTGTAGGGCGACCCCCAGACCTGTTCGAGCAGTATTTCCCGGGTGAAGACGCGGCCCGGACGGCGCGCAAGGGTAGAGAGAAGATCAAACTCGGTGGCCGTCAGTTCGACCGGCCTCCCCGCGACGGTCACGCGCTGCCGGGGAATGTCGATTTCCAGGTCACCAAACTGGAGAACACCTGCGGGAGCCTCTTCTCCCGCGTGGGCGGTGCGGCGCAGGACTGCCCTGATTCGGGCGACGAGTTCTCTGGTGTTGAAGGGCTTGGCCAGGTAATCGTCGGCCCCGAGCTCCAGGCCCACGATCTTGTCGGTATCTTCGCCCCGGGCGGTCAGCATGATCACCGGGGTGTTCCACCGTTTCCGGATCCGGCGGCACACCTCTAGGCCGTCAATTTTCGGCAGCATGATGTCCAGCACTACCAGGTCTACCTGCGTGTTCTGCAAAACACTCAACGCCTGCTCGCCGTCATAAGCGGTGACGACAGTGAAGCCGCTTTCCTCCAGGCTGCGTTTCAACCCCTTTACCAGCAAGCGTTCGTCGTCTACCAGCAGAATCTGCGGCACCCTGTTTGCCTCCCGTCGTGGTTCCTGAGGGCCGCCCGTTATATTAGTTATTACACTATCATGGGGAAGATCCTTTGGCAACCGCGAGGGGCCGCGTTCTGCCCGTTAAAAACGGGTAAACGCATGGTTGAAGAGCGGAGCTTTTCCGGAAGGGAAAAAGGGCCGTCCGGCGAATAGCTATCAGTAAGGAGTACGCACCGGTCCTGTTCAGGGAAACTACCAGGGGGCAGGTGCCGGGGCGGTGAAGGAGCTGGTTAAGGCTTGTCCGGCATGGGAGTAAAGATTTTGCCCCCGGAGCGGATGGCGTACCTGGTGCGTAAAGGAGAGTACAACACGCTGGCTGCTGCGTTCCGGGACCTTACGGCCTGGGTACAGGAAAAGGGACTTGAGCCGGTCGGTCTGCCGGTTCTGGTTTACCTCAGCAACCCGGGCGGTGTCCCTCCGGCCTTTCGGGAATGGGAACTCCGGATTCCGGTGGCGGGAGAGGCGGTTCCCAGCGAGGGAGAAGCTGGAAGGGGCATTAAGGAGTTGGCGGGACGGGAGGTCGTCTTCACGACAAGCCGCGGCGGCTACACCACGATCGAGATTCTCTTGCCGGTGCTGTTCCAGGCACTGTACGAAAGGGGTTACCGCCTTGCCGGGCCGGCGGAAGAGGTGTACCCGCCGGATTTTCCCGAAGTCCAGGTGGAAAAGACGGTAACCGAGGTTCGTTTTCCGGTTGTTGCACGGGAAAAGCAGCGATAGCAGGTGGTTTGTTCCCGTTCCAGAAAAGCGAAGGCACTGCACGAGCCTCACCTTGATATCGAAACGGCCAGCTATTATCTTTTTTTCTCCGGCGCCGTCTGCCGGGGGGCGCTTAAGAATCTGTTCCCGGTAAAATCTAACGGGGTCTTCAGATAGAAATCAGCAATCGGTACGCCAGTTCCTTGATGGGTGTTTTCACCCGGGCCGGGTGTTGTTCTGGCTTACTGTAGACAGCCGTAACTGAAACCGCTTGTAAAAAAAAACGGAGCAAGAAAGGTTAAAACCCTTTATTTCTGACATAAAATTCCCTTAAAACGTTGACAGGGACCTTTTTGTTGTGGTACAATGCGGTTTGCGGCGAAGCCGCGAAATACTGTTTTAGGAGGAAGTTTTTAATGCAAGGTCGTGTCAAGTGGTTCAGTCGGGAGAAAGGTTACGGGTTCATCGAGCGGCTGGATGGCGGCGGTGACGTCTTCGTGCATTACTCTGCCATTCAGGAACGTGGCTTTAAGTGCCTCCAGGAGGGCGAGGAAGTGCAGTTTGAGATAGTAGAGGGTCCACGAGGGCCACAGGCCTCGAACGTGGTTAAGCTCTAAGGCTGAAAAAACCAGGACCTCGGCCGACGGCCGGGGTCCTTTGCATGTGTGGGAGAAAATCTCATCGAATCGTAACTATTCAGGCGCCCCGCGGGGCGCGGCTAAAGCTTGCGCATAGCGCCATGACCAGCCACTCGGGCCGAATCCTCACCCAGCACTCAGTTACGTCTTAATAAGATACTACTTTTGAGGAAACATATATTTGTCCGCTTTGCGAAACTACACTTTCATAGCAATCTGAGTGCTGGGCTCCGGTTCGTCCCTCGTGGCTTCCGCGCTCTGCCCAGCGATAGCCTGGCGTTCCGTAAGTGGGATGTGACAGGCTGAATAGTTACATCGAATCTTTCCAGGCTCCGGCCCTGCCCGGGCGGTTTGCGCCGCAACCGGAATTTATCCTGATTAATTCTAAGGGGGTTTCGTGATAACTCCGGTTAGCGGTTAAAATGCCGAAGTATTGAGCAAGTTCGGAACTGCAAGGTAGTTCTGGCAGGAATTTGGTTTCTGGGAGGGAAATAATATATCTCAAAACAAAATCGCTTTGTCTTTTTCGAAAGGAGTTGGCACGGGTGCAAATAGCTGTGCGGGGGAAAAACATCAAGGTAACCGATGCCCTGCGGAACTATGTGGAGAAAAGACTGACTAAGCTGGAGCGCTACTTGAATAATTTCGGCGAGGTTCAGGTGACCCTGTCCGTGGAAAAAGAAAATCACCGGGTGGAGGTAACGGTGCCGGTCAACGGAATGATTTTGCGCGGCGAAGAGGCCACGCACGACATGTACGCTGCGGTGGACATGGTAGTGGAAAAGTTAGGGAAGCAGATCGAACGCTACAAGGGCCGGTTCACCCGGCGGACCCGGACGAGCCCGGATGTGGAGGTGCCAACTCAAGAGGAACTACCGGAAGAGGAAGAATTCAAAGTGGTCAGAGTGAAGCGTTTCACGATGAAGCCGATGAACGTCGACGAGGCCATCATGCAGATGAACTTGCTCGGCCACAGCTTTTTCGTTTTTACCAACGCGGAGACGGAGACGGTGTGTGTCGTCTACCGGCGCAGGGACGGAAATTACGGGCTTATCGAGCCGGAGGCCTGAGCGCTTCAACAGGAAGAGGAACAGTATAAGCCGAGGAAGTTTTATTACCCCGCCTGTTTTTGGGTAAGTACGGAAGATTTCGTTTCCCCCACGCAAAAAACTTCAGTTTCCGTGTATAAACTTAATGGGAGGTCTGTTAGGACTTGGCGGCGGTGGGATCTTGGTCTGACAGGGGGTTAAAAATGAGTAAATTAGGAGCCGAGCAGGTGACGATGTGCGAGGAGATGCTGCGTAACATCCGGGACGTGGTTTCTGCCCGTGTTTTGCTTGGTTCAGATGGAACGTTAAACGAAGTCCAGGTGCTGGCGGGGGCAGAGCGGAGTGCGGCCGAAGTAGCCTCGGACGTGGTTTCGGTGCTGAAAAAGTACTTTGCGGTGGAGGTCGGCCCGGAAAAGGTTACGGTAACACACCTGCACGAACCATTGGAGAAGGATGTTGCGACGGCGGGAGAACGCCGGCCTTACTTTGCCGGGCTTAATGTGAGTTCAAAGGGGAATCAGGTGGAGGTCCGGGTGGAGATCGCCTACGGCAATGCTGTGGTAAGCGGTGTAGCAGTCGGACCGGCTTCAACGCGGAACCGGCGGCGGTTAATTGCGCAGGCGACGTTGATGGCTCTGGAAAGCTGGTCTTCACAGAGTCGCTATTCCTTTATCCTTGAAGACCTTGTACTGGTGCCGCTTGCCGGGAAGCGGGTGGCTCTCGTCGGTGTTTCCATCCTCTCCTCGTTGGGGGAGGAATTTCTCACGGGAAGCGCGGTTGTGGACGAAGAGGAACCGGAAGCGATTGTGCGGTCGGTGCTGGACGCCATCAACCGGCGGCTTACCGTCCTGACCGGTTGAACAAAGGTCTTCAGGGTGGTAAAATAAAAAAATAAGCAAAGGTCTTGTTGGGACTATGGTGAGGAACCGTGTTTTACAGGTTCCTCATTTTGTGCGGAGGGGGGATCACCCTGCTAAAGCTTATTACGAATCTCTTGGACGACAACGCCAAGGAAGTCAAGCGGCTCAAGCGCATGGTTACGGAGATCAACGAGCTTGAGCCTTCGGTCGAGGTGCTGCCCGACACGGCGCTGGCGGCTAAGACGGCGGAGTTCAAGGAACGCCTTGAACGGGGCGCGGCGCTGGAAGACCTTTTGCCGGAAGCGTTTGCCGTAGTCCGGGAGACCGCGCGCCGCGTTCTGGGGATGCGCCACTTCGATGTTCAGTTGATGGGCGGAATTGTACTCCACCAGGGCCGGATCGCCGAGATGAAGACCGGCGAGGGTAAAACCCTGGTGGCGACCCTGCCGGCTTACCTCAACGCCCTGACCGGTAAAGGGGTGCATATCGTAACCGTTAACGACTACCTGGCCCGCCGGGACGCGGAGTGGATGGGCCAGATTTATCGTTTTCTGGGGCTCAGTGTGGGCGTGCTCGTGCACGGCCTGGATTGGAACGCCCGGAAAAAGGCGTACCAGGCAGACGTCACCTACGGGACGAACAACGAGTTCGGCTTCGATTACCTCCGGGACAACATGGCGCTCGGACCGGAAGAGGTGGTGCAGCGAGACCTGCACTACGCGATCGTGGACGAGGTGGACTCAATCCTGATTGACGAGGCGCGGACACCGCTGATTATTTCTGGTCCTTCCACCAAGCCCACCGACCTGTACTACACCTTCGCCCGGCTCGTGCCGCGCCTGGAGGCCGGCAAGGATTATACCGTGGATGAGAAAGCGCATACGGTATCCGTCACCGAGTCCGGGGTGGCCAAGGTCGAGAAGTGGCTTAAAGTGGATAACCTGTGCGACGACAAGAACATCGGGCTGATGCACCACCTACGGCAGGCGCTTAAGGCCCACGCCCTGATGAAACGGGACCGGGACTACGTGGTGAAAGACGGTCAGGTGATCATTGTTGACGAGTTCACCGGTCGGCTGATGTTCGGGCGGCGTTATAGCGACGGGCTGCACCAGGCGATCGAGGCCAAGGAAGGGGTAAAAATCGAACGGGAGTCGCAGACGCTGGCGACCATCACCTTTCAGAACTACTTCCGGATGTACCAGAAGCTGGCCGGGATGACCGGTACGGCGGCAACGGAGGAAGAGGAGTTCCGAAAGATTTACGGGATTGACGTGGTGGTGATACCCACTCACAAACCGATGATCCGACAGGATCTGCCGGACGCCGTCTTTAAAACGGAGCGGGCCAAGTTCCGCGCGGTGGTGGAGGAGATCGCCCGCCGCCATGCCACGGGCCAGCCGGTGCTTGTGGGCACCATTTCCATTGAAAAGTCCGAGATCATCAGCGAGATGCTGAAGAAGCGGGGCATCCCGCACAACGTGCTCAACGCAAAGCACCACGAAAGGGAGGCCGAGATTGTCGCCCAAGCCGGGCGTCTCGGTGCGGTGACCATCGCCACGAATATGGCCGGCCGGGGTACCGACATCCTGTTAGGCGGCAACCCGGTTTTCCTGGCCAAAGAAGAGATGCGGCGGCGCGGTTACTCCCAGGAAGTGATCGCCGAGGCTACGGAATACGGTGAGCCTTCCAGCCTGGAGGTGGCCGAGGCGCGGCGGGTTTTCAAGGAGATCCTGGCCGAGATGACCAGGCTTACGGAGGCGGAGCGGGAAAAGGTGGTGGCCCTCGGTGGGCTTCACATCATCGGGACCGAACGGCACGAAAGCCGCCGGATTGACAACCAGCTCCGCGGGCGCTGCGGCCGGCAGGGGGACCCGGGCTCGACGCAGTTTTTCTCGTCGCTGGAAGACGACCTCCTGCGGTTGTTCGGGGGCGAGACGATTTCCGGCCTGGCGACCAGGCTGGGGTTGGAGGAAGACATGCCGATTGAGCACGGGCTGGTGACCCGGTCGCTGGAGACCGCCCAGAAGCGGGTGGAAAACCGGAACTTCTCCGTCCGCAAGCACGTGCTCGAGTACGACGACGTGCTGAATAAGCAGCGGGAGATCATTTACAGCCAGCGCCGGAAGGTGCTTATAGGCGAGAACCTGCGCGACGTGATCACGGGAATGATCGAGGAAGTCACTGCCCGTGCGGTTGCCGTGTATTGCCCGGAAGGAGTGCACCAGGAAGAATGGGACCTCGAGGGATTGGCCGGTTACGCGGCGCAGGTCCTTTTGCCGGACGGGATTGATCCTCGGGAACTGGCCGGCAAACGGCGGGAAGAGCTGCGGGAACTCCTGGTGGAGCGGGCGCGCGCTTTCTACGACGCGCGGGAGGCGGAACTGGGTCCCCTGACGATGCGGGAACTGGAAC
>JASEJH010000072.1 GCA_030016455.1 Thermoanaerobacteraceae bacterium | reverse complement strand
CACTCTGGAGCGGCAGGTGGTCAACCAGCTCTTCCAGGAAGGCATTTTGCGTAAAGGCCAGCGGGTGTTGCTGGTCAGTGCCGTTGACCGTTTCGGCATGGCCGAGGCCCTCGCCGAGAACGGGGCCGACGTTATTTTTGGGGACCTGATTTTCGCCCTCGGGATTCCGGTACCGTTGCGGAGCCTCACGACGGTTGCCTTTTTGGCTGCGCTTATCCTTCCCGTCCTCGGACGGCTTTCCTTCAAAATCCTCTATCCCACAGGCAAGAAGCAGGAGAAGGAAAAACCCAAGTACGGGCGTTACTACGAATGGGCGGAGGTCATCGCCGGCGACTTCCACTATATCAAAAGGTACCTTCCGCCCGCGATCCCCGGGAAAATAATCCTCACCAACACCACCACTAAACAGGACGAGGCGCTACTCAGGGAGCGGGGGGCCAGGATGCTCGTCACCACCACCCCTGAACT
The DNA here is from genome assembly GCA_030016455.1 of Thermoanaerobacteraceae bacterium. Taxonomy (GTDB): domain Bacteria; phylum Bacillota; class Desulfotomaculia; order Desulfotomaculales; family Ammonificaceae; genus Yes71-27. Next base: position 6,819 of record JASEJH010000072.1, on the reverse strand, counting down.
CGCGGGGCGGTCTTTCGGGACGAACGTAATTGAGGCTGTTTTCCTGGCTTTGCTGGGTAAAAAGTGGGAAGAGGCCACTCCTCGTGATTATCTGGCCCTGATTGAAAAGGTGGGTTTAAAACCGTCCATCAGGGTGCTCAACTGAAGGCCGGGGCCTGCGGGAGGCCCCGGTCGCGTTTGGGATGAGTTTGAGCTGGGAGAGTGTTGCAAAACTCTGATTTTTCGAAAGCAGGCCCTATCCGCTCACAGGTGGCGAACTTTGGTAGAAAACCCGGAGGCCGCGAAAAACGACCCGGCACTCAACTCAACGTAAAAGGATACGAGATACTCTAATGCCTGTTTGCTTGAGCGCAGGTTATACCACAGAGTTGAGTGCCGGGCAGGCGAAGTTTGTAAAGCGGTCTCCTAGAAGGGTTTGCCCCGTTTTGGACTGCCTTGCGGTCTTACACCGGCAACGGACGCCGGTCCGGCACGGCGAATCATCGCGAAAAGCTATTCCTGCTTGGTCGGCGGCGCTCTAAAAACAGCCCAACTGGCACTCTTTGATTTTTATCCCTAAAGCGTCGCAGGCCGCGCCGATTTGGCGCAGTGGTACTTTCAGTTCTGCAGCCAGTTGGTGCGCCCGGGCGCAGGTGATCCTTTTTTCGGGAGCGGCCCGGCGCACTGCTTCCAGCACGTCCCGGGGAACTTCTGCTGCGGTTTTTTCTTTCACTTATTTGAACCTCCCGTCCGACGGTTTATAATAGTTCTGAATTCTGTACGGTTTGCGAGGGGAGCGCCTTGGTGACTTCTATCCGGCGAATTTACCGCTTTACGGCGGGGAAATGGGAGGAGCTTGCCGACACGATCGCACTTGAGACGCGCTTGAGCATCCATCTCGACGGAGAACTCCTCCAGACAATTTATTTTCTCCCGTCCGACCCCGAACTCCTCGTTTTAGGATACCTTTTCCACGCCGGCCTTATTGAAAGCGGTGACGAAGTGGAATCATTCGCTTTTGATCCGGACCAGAACCGGGCGTGGGTAAAACGCCGCGCCCCGGAAGCGAAAGCGGCCAATCCGGCACCTCCTGGGGCTGGGACCCCGGCCATCTCTCCCGCAACAGTCCGCCAGCTTGCTGACGCCCTTGCCGGGAACCGGCTCTTCCGGCAGACCGGCGCGGTCCACTGCGGGCTTCTTGCCCGGCAGGACGCTGTTCTTTTCTCCACCGAGGATACGGGGCGTTTGAACGTGCTGGACAAACTGACCGGTTTTCTGCTCCGGGAAAGACTTGCGCCTGGGGAGCTGATCCTTGCCTTCAGCGGCCGTCTTACCGCGCAAGTGGTGAACCGGGTAGCACGGATGGGAATACCGGTGGTGGTTTCTCCGGCGGCGCCCACCTCGGAGGGACTGGGAATTGCGGCTGCGCAGGGCATTACCCTGGTCGGCTTCGCCCGCGGCGAGCGGTTCAACGTGTACACGTATCCGGAACGCCTTGGGGTGAGCTAAATCGCCTGCACGCCGGGTGCATTTGGAGTTTAAGTTTAAGGTTTGCAGACCTGTGGAATGGTGGGCAAAGTTTACCCTGCTCGCTCCAAACCCAAGGAGTTTGAAAAGCTTCTAACTTCTAACTTCTGACTTCCGAACGCTGACTTCTCACCTGATCGCTTTCTCAATCCGCACGGCGACTCCCTTAAATCCAGGGATTTTCGCTACGGGGTCGCGCGCCGGGCCGACCAGCAGGTTGACCGGACTCTCTGCCGAGTGGAAGGTGGCAAAGACCACGCCTGCAGGCAGATTCTCGTTTAAAACGGCGGGCATCTTCACCATTCCCCGGCGGGAGGTTACCTGGACGCGGTCCCCGCAAGTGATGCCCAACCGTGCGGCGTCCTCGGGATTCAGCTCCAGGGAAGCCACCTGGTAGAAACCAAGCGGTGTCCGGCGGGTCATCGAACCGGTGTGGTAGTGGGTCAGGTACCTGCCGGTAATCAGCAGGAACGGGTATGCTTCATCCGGTTGCTCGTCGGGTGCGGCGAAGCTCACCGGATGGAAACGCCCTTTGCCCCGGACAAACAGGTTTTGGTGCAGGATTCTGGTTCCGGGATGACCGGGTTGCGGGCAGGGCCAGAAGAGCCCTTCTTCCTCCAGATAAGCGTACGAAACCCCGCCGTAGATCGGCGTAAGGCTGGCTATTTCCACCAGCACCTCCGCCGGGGAACTGTACCACATCGGGTAGCCCATGGCCTGCGCAAGGAGGCAGATTATTTCCCCGTCCGGCTTTGATTGTCCCACCGGCGGAATGGCCTGGCGAACCCGCTGAATCCGGCGCTCGGTATTGGTAAAGGTGCCGTCTTTTTCAGCGAAGCTTGCTGCCGGCAAAACCACGTGGGCGTATTGAGCGGTCTCGGTAAGGAAAAGGTCCTGGACCACCAGAAATTCCAGTTTTTCCAGCGCCTTCTTGACCAGGCTGCTGTCAGCTTCCGTTAACAGGGGGTTTTCGCCCACGATGTACATCGCCTTGATCCGGCCTTCGGCAGCGGCCTCAAACATTTCCGGCGCGGTAAGTCCTGGATTTTCAGGTAATCGAGCATTCCAGGCCGCTTGAAACTTGGTGCGCACCCTGGGGTCGTCGAGCCGCTGGTAGCCGGGAAGTACGTCCGGCAGTGCCCCCATGTCGCACGCGCCCTGAACGTTATTCTGGCCCCGCAGCGGGTATACGCCGCAGGACTCTTTTCCTACGTGCCCGCACAGCATCGCCAGGTTAGCGATAGCCAGGACGTTGTTCGTACCGCAAGTGTGCTGGGTGATTCCCATGGTATAAAGGATGACCGCCTTTTTTGCCCGGGCGTAACCCCGGGCGACCTCCCGAATGGTGTCTGCCGGCACCCCCGTGAGCGCGGCTGCAAAGTCGGGTGGGTACTGTTGCGCGGTTTCCCGGAAGGCTTCAAAATTCTCCGTTTGGGTGGCCACGAATTCCTTGTCCCACAGGTCTTCTTCAAGGATGACCTGGGCGAAGGCGTTCAAAAGCGCCACGTCGGTGCCAGGTTTGAGCTGCAGGTGGTGGTGAGCCCGGGAAGCTATTTCCGTTACCCGCGGGTCCACAACAGCCAGCGTCGCCCCGCGGCGCAAAGCCTTCTGGATCTGGATGGCCACCACCGGGTGCGTTTCGGTGGTGTTGCTGCCAATAACCAGAATAAACTCTGCCTCGGGGATTTCCCCAAGGGTGTTGGTAGCCGCTCCGCTCCCGAACGCTGCCGCCAGACCGGCGACGGTGGGAGAGTGTCAGAGGCGGGCGCAATGGTCTATGTTATTGGTACCGATAACCGCTCGCGCGAATTTATTCAGTAGGTAGTTCTCTTCGTTTGTGCACCGGGCAGAAGCCAGCACGCCGATGGAATCCGGGCCGTGTTTGGCCTTTATTTCTTTCAGTTTCCTCGCCGCCAGCCCGATCGCCTGGTCCCAGTTGACCTTGCTGAAAAGAAAGGGGTCGCGGATCAGTGGCATCTGGATGCGCTCCCGGTGGTGGATGAAGCCGAAACCGAAACGTCCTTTAATGCAGAGCCAGCGCCCGTTAACTGGAGCGTCGGGATTAGAGGTAACGCCGATCACCCGATCGTCTTTCACGTTGAGGTTGAAGGAACACCCTGTGCCGCAGTAAGGACAGACGGTTTGAACCTTCTTTATCTCCCAGCGCCGGCCCTGTCCCCACATCGGCTTTCCGGTTAGCGCCCCGACCGGGCACACGGAGATGCAGTTGCCACAAAAAACGCATTCCGACCTTTCCAGCGGCAGGTCCATGGGCGCGGCAACCTTGCTGAAAAAACCCCTGTTGGCGAAATCAATAGCAGAGCGCCCCACAATTTCGCTGCAGACCCGGACACAGAGGCCACAGAGGATGCACTTGTTCATGTCCCGGACGATGAACGGATTGCCGCTCTCGATTGTATGGTTGCGCCGCTTGCCGGTGAAGCTCGATTGCCTTATTCCGTACCGGTAGGCCAGGTCCTGTAAGGCGCAAGCCCCGGTGCGCTCACACGCAAGGCAGTCCTCGGGGTGGTTTGCCAGGAGAAGTTCGATCAGGGTCCGGCGGGCATGGCGCACCGCGGGACTTTCGGTTTCCACGACCATCCCCTGGCGCACGGGCGTAATGCAGGAGGCAGGAAGATTTTTCCAACCACGCACCTCAACGATACACAACCGGCAGCCGCCCCAGAGCGACAGCTCCGGGTCGTAACACAGCGTGGGGATATAAATATCCGCCTGCCGGGCGGCTTCAAGAACGGTGGTTCCTGCTGGTACGGTGATTTCTTGCCCGTTTATCATCAGCGTTACTTCTTTTGCCAACCGTGGATCCCCCTTAACGTCGCTTGACGGCCTGGTATTTACAGATCTCAAAACAGCGTCCGCACCTGATGCAGGCGTCCGGATCTATCCGGTGGACTTTCTTTTTTTCGCCACTCACCGCATGTGCCGGGCAGACATAGCGGCAGGCGCCGCAACCGGTACATTTTTCCGCAATAATCATGAACTGGCGCAGGGCGATGCATTCGCCTGCCGGGCACCGCTTGTCCTGGATATGCTTTAAGTACTCGTTGCGGAAGTAGCTCAACGTAGTAAGGACGGGGTTCGGCGCTGAAGTACCCAGGCCGCAGAAAGACGTGGTCTTGACAACACCTCCTAGATATTCCAAAAGCGGGATATCGCTGAGGCTGCCTTTGCCTGTGGTTATTTTTTCAAGGATTTCCAGCATCCGCGTGGTTCCTTCCCGGCAAGGGGTACACTTACCGCAGGATTCCCGTTCGGTAAAGTTCAGAAAGAACCGCGCCATGTTGACCATACAGTTGTCTTCATCCATTACAACCATGCTTCCCGACCCCATCATCGCTCCGGCACCGGTCAGGGATTCGTAATCAATCTGCAGGTCAAGCATGTCTTCCGGAAGGCTGCCGCCCGAAGGGCCTCCGATCTGAACGGCTTTGAACCTTTTTCCGCCCTTGATCCCGCCTCCGATATCGAAGATAAGCTCCCGGAGGGTAATCCCCATCGGAACCTCCACCAGCCCCGTGTTGCGTACTTTTCCGGTGAGGGCGAAGATCTTGGTTCCCTTGCTCCGCTCGGTACCGATGGTCGCGAACCATGCGCCCCCCTTGAGGATGATCTTTGGCACATTGGCGAAGGTTTCGACGTTGTTTAAAACCGTCGGTTTACCGAAAAGGCCTTTTTCCGTTGACCGGGGCACCTTGATCCGCGGGACTCCCCGGTTGCCTTCGATAGAAGCCATCAGGGCCGTAGACTCGCCGCAGACGAAGGCGCCGGCGCCTTCGTTGATGTGAATCCGGAAGTTCAGCCCGGAGTTTAAGATATTTTCGCCCAAAAGGCCGTAGCGTTCCGCCTGCTCGATGGCGATCCGCAGCCGCCGCACGGCCAGCGGGTATTCCGCCCGTACGTAAATGTACCCTTCGTCCGACCCGATGACGTAAGCACAGAGAAGCATCCCTTCCAGGACCGAGTGCGGGTTTCCTTCCAGCACCGCCCGGTCCATAAAAGCGCCCGGGTCACCCTCATCCGCGTTGCAGATTACATAGCGCTTGTTGCTTGGAACCCGCCGGGCGGATTCCCATTTTTTACCCGTAGGGAAACCGGCACCGCCCCGGCCCCGCAGGCCTGATTTTTTGATTTCCGCCAGGACCTCTTCAGGTGACATTCCGGTGAGCGCCTGGGTCAGCGCCCGGTAACCGCCGACGGCGACGTACTCCGCAATGTCTTCGGGATTTATGAAACCGCAGTGCTCCAAGACCACCTTCATCTGCCGCCGGTAAAACGGAATGTCGTCGCAGCTTCGGCACAGAAGGCCTGTTTCCGGGTCCTGGTAAAGCAACCGTTCTACCACCTGGTTTTCCTTAAGGTGCAGGGCTACAATTTCGGGGACATCTTCCGCTGTCACCCAGCGGTAAAAAGTCCGGTCCGGTTCGATGATCACGCTCGGCCCCTGCTCGCAGAATCCCCTGCATCCGGAAAGAACAACCTGTACCTTGTCTCCAAGTTTCTGCCGGGTCACCTCGGCACGGAAGAGATCGATCAAGCCGAAGGCGCCACCCGAACTGCAGTTGAGCCCGCCGCAGACCACTACTTTTTGCTGTCCCGACTCCGGCCGCGCCATGATGCGGGTGAGAAACTCCCGCCGTTTTTGCTTGCAGACTTCGTCGTCGTGGCAAAACGGCCCTTCGCGCCGGCAGACGATGTAATCGCGGCACGGGGTTGCCGGGGTGTGCCGGCACTGCGAGCAGCATTTATCCATTAAAGATTCCACGTAACAACCAACTCCTGGTTTATTGCTTTGGAATGCCTGCTACTCGTATTTTTGGATGACCTTGAGCGTCTTTTCGGGCGTCAGCCTGCCGTGGGTATCCTCGTCAACCACCACGACCGGAGCCATGCCGCAGGCGCCGACGCAGGAGACCGTTTCGAGGGTGAAACGTCCGTCGGGCGTGGTCCCGCCTAACTTTACCCCCAACTCCCGCTTCAGCCGCCGGTAAATCCGTTCGCCGCCCCGGACCTGGCAGGCTGTCCCGAGGCAGACGCTTATCAGGTGGCGGCCGCACGGTTTCAGCCGGAACTGTGCGTAGAAAGTGGCCACACCGTAAACCTTGCTGAAGGGGACTTTTAGTTCCCTGGCCAGAGCCCGCATCGCCTTTTCCGGCAGGTAGCCGTAATGCCGCTGGATGGCCAAAAGCCCGGCGATTAGCTGCTCCGGTTTTCCCCGGTAGACGTCGAGAATGGTGCTTAGCTCCGTGTCGTAGGTCTCCTTTACGGCACACGGATGATTAATCGTCATCGTTT
>JASEJH010000071.1:3729-7340 GCA_030016455.1 Thermoanaerobacteraceae bacterium | reverse complement strand
CCTATTTTCTGCCCGACCCTGACCTCCTGTCCCTCGCCGACGCTGAAACTGGAGAGGTGGGCGTAAAGGGTCGTGAGGCCCCCGCCGTGGTCCAGCATAATCACGTTTCCGTAGCCGCGCATCGTGCCGACGTAGATCACGGTCCCCTCCTGGGCGGCAACCACCGGAGCGCCGTGACTCGCAGGGATATCGATTCCGGCGTGGAACCGGACCACACGCAGGATAGGGTGCACCCTATTGCCGAAACCGGAAGAAATCGTCCGCGAGCTCGGTACGGGCCAGAGAAGCGCTCCTACGGCCTGGTTTTTCCGCTTGGCCCGTTCGATGGCGATCTGGCGGAGGATTTCCCGTTCCTGGGCCTCCAGAGCGTCGAGTTCCGCCTGGAAGCGATGGAGCTCCCGCTGGGCCCGCGAAAGGAGAACCTCTTTTTCGTTCTGCCGGGCGGCCAGTTCCGCACGAGCCGCTTCTTCCCTCGAACGCAGGAAGGCCAGATGGTTTCGGGTTCCCTCCACCTGGCGCTTATACTCTGCCACTTCCTCCCGTTGGGCAGTCATCTTGTCCACCAGCGCCGCATCGTACGCCACGATCTGCTGCAACAGGTCCATCCGGCAGATAAAGTCGTTGAAGTCCGTCGCCCCCAGCAGGACGTCCAGGTAAGCAACGCTTCCCTCTTCATAGATCCCCCGGAGACGCTGGCGAAAGGTTTCTATGGTCTCGTTCAGGCGCTCTTCCGCGGCCTCAAGCTTCCGTTCGGCCTCCGCCAGTTCGGCTTCCGCCCGGCTCAGTTTCACGGTCAGGTCCTGAATCTCCCGCGATTTTGCGCCAATGGTACTGTCCAGGGCCGCGATCTCCCGAGCGAAACTGTTAATGGTGAGCTTCGTTTGTTTTACCACCTGGCGCTTCTGGTTCATTTTGCTCCGGGTCTCCTGGAGCTTCTCTTCCAGGCTCTGGCTCCAGGCTACGGACCACACGCCCGTCAAGAACACGAAAGCGAGAACCGCTGCCAGCAAGCACCGCCAGGAACGCAAACCGACCACTCCCCAACCAATCAATTAGCCGTTACCAATAACAAAAGCCCGTATCCCCTACTCTTGATAATCGTCAACCGACAAAACTAGTTTAGACCGTGAGGAAGCGATGCACCGACAGGGCGCTCGCCAGGGCCCCCAGGAAAACGCCGCCCGCAAGCAGCGACCCGCACACCATCAGGAAGACCTCGCTTCCCGCCACCGGCTGCAGGAAGACCAGGGCGGCCTGTTCCACCTGCCGGACCAGGGAGGAATACCCCCAGTACAACAGCCCGGCAGCTATTGCCGCACCGCTGAAACCAACGATAACCCCTTCCAGGATGAAAGGCCCGCGCACGAACCAATTCGTCGCTCCCAGCAGTTTCATGATCCCGATTTCGTCCTGGCGGTTCAGAATGGACAGGCGGATGGTAGTCATCGTCAGGAACACTGCCGCCACGCCGAAAAGAAGCACTAACGCCGCCGCGGCGAAGCGCACCCAGTTTGTGACCCGGAGCAGTCTTTCCACCACGCCTTCGCCGTAGCGCACCTTTTCCACTCCCGGGAGCGCCGCCGCCCGTTTGGCGATCAACGGCACCATCGCCGCATCCCGGGGACGAAGCCGGAAGGCGTCGGGCAATGGATTGTCCTTTTCCAGACCCATCAGCAAGCTGCTTTTTTCCCCGAGGTCCTCCTTCAGCTTCTCCAGGGCCTTATCCTTGGGAATAAAGGTAACCCGCGTTACGCCCTCGATCCGCTCCAACTCCCGCCCGAGCTGCGCTACCAGGTCGGAAGCAATCCCATCCTTTACGAATACGGTAACTTCAATCTCTCTTTCTACCAACCGGGAAAAATGCGTCGCGTTCAGCGCCAGCAGGCAAACAAAACCCAAAAGGAAAAGCGCCACCAGCACCATCCCTGTTGCCGATGCCGCCAGCCAACCGTTGCGGGCAAGTGAAAGTAGAGCCTCACGCCACCAGCGCCACAGCATCCTAAGTGCCATACTGGCAACTCCCCTGGAAATCGTACGTTACGAGGCAGCCCGCGTCCAGCGCAATTACCCGCTTCTGCAGCGTACTGACTATGTCCCGCGCGTGGGTCGCCATCAAAACCACCGTACCCTCGCGGTTTATCTCCAATAGCAAGCGCACCAGTTCCCGGGCGCTCTCCGCGTCGAGGTTCCCGGTAGGTTCGTCCGCCATCACCAGACAAGGACGGTTTACCAGCGCCCGGGCAAGAGAAACCCGCTGCTGTTCCCCGCCCGAAAGCTGGTACGGAAAGCAGCGGGCTTTGGCCAGAAGGCCGACACGCGCCAGGACTGCCGGAACCCGTTTCCTGATTTCCCGCCCCGATACTCCGGCGATCTCCAGTGCCAGCGCCACATTTTCAAATACAGTTTTGCGTGGCAGGAGCCGGAAATCCTGGAAAACCATCCCGATCTGCCGGCGCAAGAGGGCAATTTCTTTAGATGATAAGCGGGCCAGGTTTTTACCATTGAAGATCACCTGCCCGCGGGTGGGAAATTCTTCGCGGCAGATCAGCCGCAGCAGCGTCGTCTTCCCCGCGCCGCTGGGGCCGACAACAAACACGAACTCTCCCTGATTGACGGAAAGCGTAATGTCAGTCAGTGCCTTAACCCCGTTCGGATAAACCTTTGTTACGTTGTAAAACCTTATCAAACAGAACCACCCCTGGTTGCTTTTGTGCTTCCTGGGTCAAACGGCAGTTTTTTTGTCTATTCGACACCAACTTAATAATTCCTCTAAAAACCGGAAAAAAAGTAAGTTAAAATTATTCCCCCACCACAAAAAAAGCGGGGGCAACCCCGCTAAATTGCGGCCTGGCGGCTACGCGCAGTCCGTTTTCCCTCTATTTTTGCGCCGCCTTGCGACGCAGGACCTCGTGAACTGCTGCTACAAGGTGGGCGGGAGTAAGTCCGTACTTCTCCAAAAGCTCCGCCGGTTTTCCAGATTCGCCGAAGGAATCCTGTATCCCTACCCGCTTCAGCACAACCGGGCACTTTTCGCTCAAAAGTTCCGCTACGGCACTGCCCAGGCCTCCGATAACGCTGTGTTCTTCGGCGGTCACCACGGCACCGGTCTCTTTGGCCGCGCGCACAACCGCCACCATATCCAGCGGTTTAATCGTGTGAACGTCGAGCACCCGCACCTCCACTCCCTGCTGCGCCAGGATCTCCGCCGCTTCCAGCGCTGCGGCGACCATAATTCCGGCAGCGATGATGGCCGCGTGCCTCCCCTCCCGCAACAGTACCGCCTCGCCAGGGCGGAAAACAAAGCCCGGCCCGTGCAGCACCGGTACCGGTGCCCGGCCAAGACGGATGTAAACCGGCCCCTTGATCCGCGCCGCCGCCTGAACCGCTCCGGCGACCTCGACGGCATCAGCCGGGACGAAAACCGTCATATTGGGCAGCACCCGCATTAGCGCAATGTCCTCTATGGACTGGTGGGAACTCCCGTCTTCTCCCACGGTGATTCCCGCGTGGCTGGCACCGATTTTAACGTTCAGCCGCGGGTAGGCAATGCTCTGCCGGATCTGGTCGAAAGCCCGCCCGGCAGCAAAAACCGCAAAAGTGGAACAGAAAGG
>JASEJH010000071.1:0-3719 GCA_030016455.1 Thermoanaerobacteraceae bacterium | reverse complement strand
AGCGGTCGGGAAAACGTTTCTTGAAATCAATCGTCTTGGTCGACTTCGCCAGGTCGGCGTCTAAAACCACGACGTCCGGGTTTTCTTCTCCCAGCGCCACCAGCGCCCGGCCGTATGCCTCGCGGGTAGCTATTTTTTCGGTCATCGTCCAAACCTCCTAAAAATCAAACCCCGTGAATTCGGGCTTCTGGATTCTTGACCCGTGAAACAGCCCGAAGAGTCATTAATCCGCCAGCTCCTGCAGCGCCCGTGCCGCCTGCTCCGCCTTGGGAGCCGTGCCGTGCCAGTCCACCTGGTTTTCCATAAAGGAAACGCCCTTCCCTTTCACCGTTCGGGCCACAACCATCGTAGGCTTGCCCTTGGTTTCTTTTGCTTCTGCTACCGCGTCGAGGATTTCCGCAAAATTGTGCCCGTCGATCTCGATGACGTGCCAGCCGAAGGCGCGCCATTTTTCGGCCACCGAACCGAGCGACATCACCTCTTCCACCGGCCCGTCAATTTGCAGGCCGTTGTAGTCCAGGAAAGCCGTCAGGTTGTCGAGCCTGTAGTGCGCTGCCGCCATCGCCGCCTCCCAGACCTGGCCTTCCTGGCACTCCCCGTCGCCAAGTAGGACGTAGACCCGGTAATCCCGGCCATTCAGCCGCGCCGCAAGCGCCATCCCGTTGGCGGCCGACAGCCCCTGCCCGAGCGACCCGGTGGACATCTCCACCCCGGGGAGCTTCCGCATGTCCGGGTGCCCCTGCAGCCGGCTGCCCAGCTTCCGGAGCGTCATCAATTCCTCACGCGGGAAAAAGCCCCGCTCGGCCAGCGCGGCATAGAGAAGCGGGGCGGCATGCCCTTTGGACAACACAAAGCGGTCCCGGTCCGGGTCGTCCGGCCGTCTCGGGTCAAGCCTCAGGACCGCGAAGTAAAGCGCCGTCACGATGTCGGTCGCCGAGAGCGAGCCGCCCGGGTGTCCGGAACCCGCCGCCGCAGTCATCAGGATGATGTAGCGCCGGATCTCCTTCGCCTTCTTTTCTAATTTTCTTACCAACACCTCCGACATCAACCAAAACCTCCATGCATTTATAGAATCCAGAAGAAAGAAGGGGAATTTCTGACTTCTGACTTCTGACTTCTGACCCGTAAACCTATCCCCGGTATTCTTTAAACCCCTCTCCCAGCACCTCGTGGACATTCGTTAGGATTACGAACGCGCGGGGGTCGATCCGGTAGACCACTTCTTTCAGCCGGGTCACCTCGCTCCGGGAGACAACCGTTAAAAGAAGCGTCCGCGCAGCACCGGTGTACGCTCCCGTCCCCTCCCACAGGGTGGCGCCCCGGTTCACTTCGGTGAGGACCGCCCGGGCAATGGCCTGGTATTTGTCGGAAATGACCAGAAAAGCCTTCGTGTAACCCAGACCCTCTTGGACGACATCAATCACCCAGGCCGAAACGAAAATGGTGATGAGGGCGTACATCGCAAGCTCCGGCGAACGGAACGCAAAGCCTGCAGCCAGAACCACCGCCCCGTCGACCAAGAAGAGCAACTGCCCCACGTTAATCCCGACGTAGCTGCGCAAAATGGTCGCCGCCAGGTCCGTCCCCCCGGTGGTACCTTTGGCCCGGAAGACCAGCCCCAACCCTAAGCCCACCAGCACCCCGCCGTAAAGGCTGGCGAGCAACGCATCCGTGGTCAGCACCGGGAGAAAAGGCACCAGCCCGTCCACCGCGCCGGAGAGGAGCACCGTCCCCAGGAGTGAGCGAAAACCGACACCCAGACCAAGCCGGAAGAAGCCCCAGAGGAAAAGGGGGATGTTAAGTGCCAGCATCGTGGCGCCGACCGGGAAACCGACAAGGTGATGGAGAATGGTGGCGATACCGCTAACACCGCCGGCCGCAATCTTGTTGGGAACCAGAAAAAGATCAAGCCCCAGGGCAATCAAAACTACCCCGAGAAAGAGGAGCGCGGCATCTCTCAGCGCCCTGGCAAACATCTCTACCCCCCGGCTTAGCATACCCAGTGCACAAAACGTTGTATTAATTCGAGCCATGCCGGGAAAATCCTGCTTTAATCGTTTTAATTTGGCTGTCGCAAATAAAAAATCGGTGATACTCCCCGAGCAATGAAGAAAAACACCTCAAACAGTAAAACAGTAGCTAAAATGGGCAAAATGCCGGGAATTGCCAGCCACCTCAAGCAGCTAACCCGGCGCACCACTTGCCTATCCGGGCTTTAAACCTCTTAATAAAAACCGGGTAAGAAACCCCGGGTTAGTGGCCGGTTAATTAATTTTACAACCTTAAGCACAGGTGACCTGGGTTCAGCGCCCATAATTACTGGCAAGGCAAATCAAGACGGGTATTCAGGTGTCGGTTTCCGGAGCGGATGCAAAGAATCACCCGCGCAGAAAAAAAGGGGCGGCCTTAATAACCCGTCCCCTTTAACTCCTCCCTTGAACCGGCCGCTACCCGCCCCGGTTTCCGGCCGCGGCGGTCGCCGCAGATTGTTTTTTGGCCTCCGCCTGCAAGAAGGCATGGATGAAGTCGTCAATCTCGCCGTCGAGCACCGCCTGGACATCGCCCCGCTCCAGCCCCGTCCGGTGGTCCTTTACCATGCTGTAAGGGTTAAGGACGTACGAGCGAATCTGGCTGCCCCAAGCAATCTCGCGCTGCTCGCCGCGCAGCTTCGCCAGCTCCACCTCCTGTTCCTTCAGCTTCAGGTCCAGGAGCCTCGCCTTCAAAATTTCCAGCGCCGAGGCCTTGTTCGCCGCCTGGGAGCGCTCGCTCTGGCAGGTCACCGTAACTCCGGTGGGAAGGTGCGTGATCCGTACGGCCGACTCGGTCTTGTTCACGTGCTGGCCACCGGCGCCGCTCGCCCTAAAGGTATCGATCCGGAGGTCCTCCGGCTTTAGCTCCACCTCGGTCTCCCCGCTTACGGCGGGCAGCACGTCAACCGAAGCGAAGGAAGTATGCCGCCGGCCGCTGGCGTCAAAGGGAGAGATGCGTACCAAACGGTGTACGCCCCGCTCCGCCCGGAGGTAACCGTAGGCGTTCTCCCCGTCTACCTCAAAGGTCACGCTTTTCAATCCGGCCTCGTCCCCGGCCAGCAGGTCGAGCACCTGCACCTGATAACCGCGTTCTTCAGCCCAACGGGTGTACATCCGGAGCAACATCGCCACCCAGTCCTGTGCGTCCGTACCCCCGGCCCCGGCGTGTAGCGTGACAATGGCGCTGGCGGCATCGTAAGGCCCCGAGAGAAGCACCGCCATCTCGAGCGCCGCCACCCCTTGAGCCAAGCGCCTGGTATCGGCCGCAAGCTCGGCCAGCAACCCTTCGTCGCCCTCTTCTTCCGCCAGGTCAAGCAAAACGGCAAGCTCCTCGTACTCGTGGCGCAGGCGTTCGTACTCGGACAGCGTGTTACGCAGGGCGGCAAGCTGCTGGGCTACCGGCTGGGCCCGGGCCGCGTCCTCCCAGAACCCGGGCGCCGCCATCTGCTTCTCCAATTCAGCAATCTTTTGCTCTTTACCCGCTATGTCAAAGGGAATCCCCGAGATTGGATAGGATTTCTTCCAAAGTCTCGAGTTCCCGCCTTAATTCGGCGTACAACTTCGAACCCTCCTCTCATTTCCTAAAAGGTCAAGCTAATTCTGTCAAGAATTCAGAATAGGGAGAGGAACTTCTGACTTCTGACTTCTGACTTCTGACTTCTGACTTCTGACTTCTGACTTCTGACTTCT
>JASEJH010000070.1 GCA_030016455.1 Thermoanaerobacteraceae bacterium | reverse complement strand
TGGGCGATGGGCGTTTACGACCGCACCTGGTTTATCGGTTGGATTATCGGCCCCGCCTTTGGCGGTTTCGTCGCCGAGCACCTGGGATTCCGCCAGACTTTTCTTATTGCGGGCGCCCTCATACTTTTCGGTATGGCGGTCCTGTCCCTTTGGGTCAAGGAACCCTCCCGGGCCAGGGAGAATGGCTGAGTCTCCCGGCGCCCTTTTAGCCGCCGAAGCTTCTGACGGTAGCGTGCTCCGGAGATCGGCCGGGCTGCTGCCCGTTTTTTCTTTGGTCATAAATGCTCCTTTCATAGTCCGTTTACACTTCACCAGCGAATGCTGAAGGTATCAAATTCCCCGCGCCAGTCCTCCCAATTCACCGTCACTCCGGTCACCCGCGCCGCTGGCGGTCCTTCGTGGCACCATTTGATCACCTTTTCTATTGCTCCCCGTTCCCCCTCAAAAACGGCTTCCACACTGCCGTCGGGGAGGTTGCGCACCCAGCCGGTAAGCCCGGCCGCACGTGCCTGCTCCTGCGTGTGACCGCGAAAATACACTCCCTGTACCTTTCCTTTTACGATTACGTGTGCCCGCGCTTTTACCACGCCATCACCTCCAGTTGCGGCTACTTCTGAACCCCGGCCGGTACAGCTCCCGCCAGAGTTGCTTGGAGACAACCGTTCTAAGCGGCACTGCGTTGTACTGCCACCGGCCGGCAAAGGGTGTCTTCGTCCAATCCCTGGGGTTGACGCATGGGTTTTCCGCGTAATGCACCGTCCTTCTGGTCTTGAGCCAGCGCCGTACCAACTCGTCTTCCCCCTGGTTCACGATCGCCTCCCGCAGGGCCAGTGCCCGGGACGTAGCCGGACAGCAGAAAAAGGTCTGACAGACAAAGGGCCGTGCCGGGTAAACGCAGCACGTCCGGTCCTTGCGGTCCAGAAAGATGCAGAATCCGTCTTCCAGCCGGTGAAGGGTAATGTCCACCACCGGGCCGGTAACCACCACGGACGTATAGCGGGACAAAAAATCCGGCAGCGTACGTGTTTCCGTAGCCACAGAAAGCACCAGGCAATCAATAATCGTCAGCGGTGCACGCTCGGCGCAGCAACGGTCGCACCCCCAGCAGTCGGCGCGTTCCGGCCGCCGTGTCCGGGTGAGGACAAACGTGTGGAAGGCGTGGTTTAAGGCGTCAAGGTAGTCCTGTACCGTCGCCCCTTTCTGCCGGACCACCACGTCGTAACCCTGGGTTTCGCCAAACTCTTTGGGAAGCACTTCTACCGTCAAAAGGTAACTCCTTCCTGTTACTTTCTTAATTAAGTATACAAGAAAACGGCTCCCACACACCACTACCAGAACCGCAACCCGACTGGGGAAGACTGCAGGAGTGCCGTTGAAAAACTGTCTTCGGCGAGGTAACTTTAACGGAGGTTGGATGAATTTCACGTACGGCTGCCGGGCTTCACCGCGGGAATACCGGCCCGGCAAAGCGGACATTCACCTGGGTCCCAGGTTGCAGCATCCACAGATAGTAGTGCACAAAAGGGCCGGTCAAAACTCGCCCTGCCGCCGCTCCGGTCAACAAGCGCCCCGAAGGCCACTATTTCGGCCCCGAGGGCCTCCACGACGGCTGCCGCTTCCTTTACGGAGCCGCCCGTCGTGACGACATCTTCCACCACCACCACCTTTTCGCCCCGCGTCACGCTGAAGCCCCTCCGAAGCTGCATCACGCCTTGGACCCTTTCGGTGAAAACCGAGCGCACTCCCAGCGCCCGCGCCACTTCGTGCGCCACGATAACCCCTCCGAGGGCAGGTCCCACGATACATGCAGCCTCAGGATTCCCCAGGCGGGCCGCCAGAGCGGCGCCCAACCGGGCCGCGTGCTCCGGGTATTGGAGCACCAGGGCGCACTGGAGGTAGGTGTCGCTGTGCCTGCCGGAGGTGAGCACAAAATGCCCGCTAATTACGGCGCCGGTAGCCGTGAAAAGCTGCCGGACCTCTTCCTGGTTCAAAACGCCATCCCTACCCTTCGCCAAGAGACGCTACGATTTCCCGCACCGCCCGTACAGGGTCTGGTGCCCCGGTTACCGGTCTTCCAACCACCAGGTAATCCGCTCCTGCCTGCACCGCTTCGGCCGGCTGTACCACGCGACGCTGGTCGCCGGGTGAGG
Source organism: Thermoanaerobacteraceae bacterium (assembly GCA_030016455.1). Classification (GTDB taxonomy): domain Bacteria; phylum Bacillota; class Desulfotomaculia; order Desulfotomaculales; family Ammonificaceae; genus Yes71-27. Next base: position 5,206 of record JASEJH010000070.1, on the reverse strand, counting down.
ACCCCTGTGGACGTATCCCCGGCGTAACAATGATAAAATCCCGGCCGCAGGCCCTGCGGATGGCCGCGGCCTCCCACGCCGAAGCAACCACGCCGTCCAGACCCGCTTCCTGGGCCAGACGCGCCCACGCCAGCGCCCGCACCGCAACCGGTTCCGGAATCCCTACTTCCTCTTTGAGCGCCGTTTCGTCAAGGCTGGTGAGAACCGTTACCGCCACTACCCTGGGGCGAATAAGGCCGCGGCGTTCTGCCTCATCGGCGGCGGCGTCCCGGGCGGCCGCCATCATGGCCCGGCCGCCGGCCGCATGGACATTGAGCAGCGTGGCTCCTTGCGCCACCAGCGCCCTTACCCCCCCGTCCACAGTGGACGGGATGTCGTGCAGCTTCAGGTCGGCAAACACGACCGGTACCCTTTCGCGGAGGTAGGCGAGCACCCCCGCCCCCGCGCGGTAGTAAAGCCGTATCCCCACCTTGAAGCCTCCGACCGCGCCTGCCAAAACGTCTGCCAGACGGCGCGCCTCCTGCCAGTCGTCCACGTCCAGAGCCACGAGTAAGCGCTCTTTTCCCTTCACCGGTTTAACTCTCCTTAAAGCAGCCACTAATTTTAACTGGTTCACGGCAGTCAGATGATATTGCATCTTAGCGGTGCTCTCGGCACGGAAAGATGGCGTCTGCTCTTCCGGTGCTAAAATGTTCATTGAGTGCCAGGCTTGCAGCAGATTCCTGTGCCGACCGTCATAGAGGTGAGCGGCCAGAGGTTAGGGGTTGGAAGCGATTTTTGGAAATCGGCACAGCCGATTTCTTTAAAAGTCCCACCTCCCACTCCCCACTTCTCACTTCCCATTATGCGCCGCGCCGATCAATTCCTTGATATCGCTCACGTGCTCCGCTGCCAGTGCCTTTTCAAGCCCGGCGACGATCTCCGTGGTGAGACGCGGGTTTACAAAATTCCCGGTTCCAACGGCCACCGCGGTTGCACCGCACAAGAAGAATTCCAGAGCGTCGCTTGTACTCATGATACCGCCCATCCCGATTACGGGCAGCTTGAACGCTTTATAGACCTGCCAGACCGCCCACAGCGCCACCGGCTTGATTGCCGGGCCCGAAAGCCCCCCGGTGACGTTGCCTAAAACCGGACGGCGCTGCCGGAGATCCACCGCCAGCCCCGGCAGGGTGTTAATGAGTGAGAAACCGCTGGCTCCGGCTTCCGCCACCGCCCCGGCTATTTCCAAAAGATTCCCTCCGGTGACCCCGAGCTTTGCAAAAACAGGAAGATCGCCGGCGGCCTGGCGTACTGCCGCCGTTACGGCTGCAGCCATTCCCCGGGTACACCCGAAGGTGAGGCCGCCCCGGGCGACGTTGGGGCAGGAGAGGTTGACCTCAATTGCGTCTACCCCCGCCGCCGCAAAGCGCCGGGCAACCTCCCCGTACTCCTCCACCGTTTCTCCCGCCACGCTGGCAATGACCTTCACGCCAAGCCGTTTCAGTTCCGGCACAACCTTGCTTACAACTGCCGGTGCGCCCGGATTTTCCAGGCCGATGCTGTTCAGCATCCCGGCCGGTGTTTCCGTCACGCGCGGCGGCGGGTTCCCCTGCCGGGAGTGCAGGGTCACGCTCTTGAGCACCACCGCCCCTATTGCACCCAGGTCTACCAGCCGCGCATATTCCAGTCCGAATCCGAAAGTCCCCGATGCCGTCAAAACGGGGTTTTTCAGCCTCAGACCCGCCAGATTAACCTCCAGATCGGGTTTCATTCCCATACCACCTCTCCCGCTAAAAAAACCGGCCCGTCGGCACAGACCCGTTTATAAACCGGGCCTTCCTCGGCGATCACCTTAACCGCGCAGCCGCGGCAGGCGCCGGCCCCGCACGCCATTCTTTCTTCCAGCGAAAACTCCGCGCGGGGCATCTCGGCTTCCCGCAACAACGCTGCAAGAGCCTTGAGCATCGGGGGCGGTCCGGCGGCGTAAATGAGGTCTGCCGGCGGGATTCCTTTGGTCCGGAGCAGGTCCACCACCGTTCCCTTGTGGCCGGACGAGCCGTTGTCCGTAGCCGTAAAGAGCTCCACCCGCATGGCGGCCAGTTCCTCCAGGAGCAAAAGCTTGAACCGGTTTTGCGCCCCGTAGAAAACGACCACCTCGTTTCCAAGCGCCTTCAAGCGCTGGATTAGGAAATAGAGCGGCGCGATGCCCAGACCGCCGGCCACGACGAGGAAGCGCCCGTTGGCGGGCACGGTGAAGCCTCGTCCCAGGGGACCGAAAATGCTCAGCCGGCGCCCCAATTTTCTTCCCGCCAGAAGGGCGGTTCCCCTTCCCACCACGCGGTACAGGATTTTCACCAGCCCGCGGTCCCGGTCTACCGTGTTGATACTGAACGGGCGTCTGAGGAGCGGGTCCAGGGTGATACTGGTCTTTAGCATCAAAAACTGCCCGGGCTGGGCTGTCTGGGCCACCTCCGGAGCATACATTTCGAGCCGGTAGCATCCGGTAGCCACCTTCCGCTGCGTGACGATTTCTACTTCGTAAATCACACTTGGGCCTCCTCCAGGTGGTATTCTTGCAACGGTACCACAGAAATGAGTTCGCCCTCCATTTTGGCTTTAATGACGGAGGCGATGGCCCGCATCGTGTCAAGCGAGGTGACGCAAGGAATTCCCAGTTCCACCGCCGTCCTTCTGATCCGGAAACCTTCGCGCTCGGGCATTTTCCCCCTGGTGAGGGTGTTCAGCACCAGGCTGATTTTGCCCGCGCGCAAGAGATCCACGATGTTCGGCGATCCCTCGTGGAGCTTTTTCACCACTTCTACCGGAACGCCGGCAGACTGAAGGGCTTTCGCCGTGCCGGCCGTCGCCAGAATTTTGAAACCCAGACCCGCAAGCTCCTGCACGACGGAGACGGCTTCTTCCTTGTCCCGGTCGGCGACGGTTACCAGGAGTGTGCCTTCTTCTTGCGGGAAGGAGTAACCGGCGGCCACGCAACCTTTATAAAGCGCCGTGGCGAAATCCCGGTCCACTCCCATTACCTCGCCGGTAGATTTCATCTCGGGACCGAGGGAAACATCCACGTCCAGCAGCTTTGCGAACGAAAAGACCGGAACCTTGACCCCGATGTACGGTCCCGGCTTGGCCAGTCCGGTCGTATATCCCAGGTCCTTCAACTTTCGGCCCAAAATCGCCCGCGTGGCCAGGGTAATCATCGGGATCCCGGTAATTTTGCTCAGGTAGGGGATCGTCCGGCTGGCTCGCGGGTTGACCTCCAGTACATACGGTTCCTTGTTCGGGCCGATGACGTACTGGATGTTCAGACAACCCCGCACGCGCAAGGCCCGTGCCAGCCTCACCGTGTAGTCCACTAATTTTTCTTCGGTCTCGGGCGCCAGACTTTGGGGAGGGTAAACCGCGATGCTGTCTCCGGAGTGTACGCCGGCCCGCTCCACGTGTTCCATGATTCCCGGGATAAGCACGTCCTCACCGTCGCTGATGGCGTCAACCTCGACTTCTTTCCCGAAGATGTACTTGTCTACCAGCACGGGATACTCCGGACTGACCCGGACCGCCGAACGCATATACTCCACCAGGTCGTCCTGGTTGTAAACGATCTCCATCGCCCGCCCGCCCAGGACGTACGAGGGGCGCACCAGTACTGGAAAACCGATCCGGCGTGCCACCGCGGCGGCTTCGTTTACCGAGAAAGCCGCCCCCCCGGCAGGTCGCGGAATTCCCAATTCCTCCAGGAGCCGGTCGAACTTTTCCCGGTCCTCGGCAATGTCGGTATCCTCCACCGAGGTGCCCAGGATTCTGAATCCTGCAGCCGCAACCGGTTTGGCCAGGTTGATCGCCGTCTGGCCCCCGAACTGAACCACCACGCCGTCAGGCTGTTCCTTCTGCAGGATGTTGATCACGTCTTCCGCGACAAGGGGTTCAAAGTACAGCCTGTCTGCGGTGTCAAAATCGGTGCTGACCGTCTCCGGGTTGTTGTTGATGATCAGGGCCTTTACTCCTTCCCGCCGCAGCGCCCAGACGCAGTGAACCGAGCAGTAGTCGAACTCGATGCCCTGGCCGATCCGGATCGGGCCGGAACCCAGCACGACGACCTTGCGGCCCGCTTCGGGCGGCGCTTCGTCTTCCGTTTCGTAGGAGGAGTAATAGTAGGGGGTTTCTGCTTCGAACTCCGCCGCGCAGGTATCCACCATCTTGTATACGGGCCGCAAACCTATTGTGCCCCGTTTCTCCCGGACTTCTGCTTCGGTAGCCGCCGTGAGTTCGGCAATCGTCCGGTCGGACAAACCCAACCGCTTAGCTTCTTCAAGTCTTTCGGGTCCCAACTTTTTCTCTATTTCCAACCGCTTCTCGAAAGCGATTATCTTGTTGATTTTTTCCAGAAACCAGGGATCGATCCGGGTAAGGGATGCCAGTCGTTCCACCGTAAAGCCGCGCCGCAGCGCTTCAGCCACGATGAAAAGCCGCTCATCGTTGGGAACGGTGAGTTTCTTCTCCAGGTCTTCTTCCGGGAGTTTTTCTGCTTCCGGCAACCGTAAGCCGAAAAGCCCGATTTCCAGCGAACGGACCGCCTTCAGCAGCGCCTCCTCAAAGGTCCGCCCGATGGCCATCACCTCGCCGGTGGATTTCATCTGGGTGCCGAGGACCCGGTTGGCGAGCGAGAACTTGTCGAACGGCCAGCGCGGGAATTTTACCACGACGTAGTCAAGCGACGGCTCAAAGCAGGCGTACGTTTTCCCGGTCACCGCGTTTCTGATTTCATCCAGTCTCATCCCGACGGCAATCTTCGCGGCCACCTTGGCGATGGGGTAACCGGTGGCCTTCGAGGCCAGAGCGGAAGAGCGGGAAACCCGCGGGTTGACCTCGATAACATAGTACCGGAAGCTTTTCGGGTCCAGGGCGAACTGAATGTTGCACCCGCCTTCCACACCGAGCGCCCGGATAATTTTCAGGGAGGCCGTCCGGAGCAACTGGTACTCCTTGTCGCTTAAAGTTTGTGAGGGAGCCACAACGATGCTGTCGCCGGTGTGAACCCCCATCGGGTCGAGGTTTTCCATGTTACATACGGTGATGCAGTTGTCCGCCCCGTCGCGCATCACCTCGTACTCAATCTCCTTCCACCCGGCAACGCACTCTTCAACCAAGACCTGGTGGATGATGCTGTGTTTTAAGCCGCGCGCAGCGATCTCCTCCAGATCCTTCTCGGTGT
>JASEJH010000006.1:18227-18486 GCA_030016455.1 Thermoanaerobacteraceae bacterium | reverse complement strand
CTTGAACTTCTGTTTCCGGTGTAACCTCGGCAGGTGGGACAACAACCACGGTCTTAACTGGAGCTACATCATCCACGCCGGCAGAATCGTTTGAGGGAAACCCCGCTGAGCTTTGCTTCTCCCGGCATCCGGTACGATAACCGGCGGGCGACGACGGACTGCTAACAGACCGGGTGCCGGGATTTCTGTTTTTTTTTACCCGATAGACGCTCCAAAAATGATTCCGTGCCGGCTCAAAACCGGGGAACACGGGGATTGT
>JASEJH010000006.1:0-18217 GCA_030016455.1 Thermoanaerobacteraceae bacterium | reverse complement strand
GGAGATAATATTTTCAAATGCACCGGGGGGTGGGACGATCCGCGCCGGTGATTTGATGGGCACGGAAGTAATTTCGGTCTCTCCGGATGCATATGCTTGTGAGGTGGCAGACATCGTGATGCGCCGCCAGATCTACCTTGTCCCGGTGATCGGCGAGGACAATACCCTGATGGGTGTGGTCACCGAGCGGGACCTGTTGCGGGCTTTTGTTCCTCCCAGCGTCCGTTTTCTCGATTACATGGTCTACCTGGAACAGCCGCACAGCCTTGAAGTGCTCCGGGAGCGTGCGTGCAGGATCAAGGCCGCGGAGATCATGACCACTCCGGTCACGGCGGTGAACGAGGAGACTTCGCTGGGAAAAGTGATCGCCTTGATCCTGGAAAAAAACCTCCACCAGATTCCGGTGGTGCGGGAAGAGGAGGTGGTAGGAATCATCAGCCGTTCGGACATTGTCCGCACCATTTATTCGAAGATCTGTCCGGTAAAAAGAGACGGAGGAGGGGAATGAATGCGGGTGGCAATGCTCTCCTGGGAGTTTCCCCCGAAAATTGTCGGGGGTCTGGCGCAGCATGTTTACGACCTGACCGCCGCCCTGGCACGCCGGGGGGTGGAGGTGCTGGTTTTTACCTGCGGCGCGCCGGGGGTGCCGGAAGCCGAAGAGATCAACGGGGTGCAGGTTTACCGGGTCCATCCTTATACCGCCGGAACGCTGGACTTTGTGACCTGGGTGATGCAGTTCAACGTGGCGCTGTTAGAGCGGGCGTTCCCGGTGCTGGAACGGGTGCGCGACGTAAACGTAGTTCATGCGCACGACTGGCTGGTAGCCTGGGCGGCCAGGGCGCTAAAGCACGGGCTGCGGGTGCCGCTGGTTGCCACCATCCACGCCACCGAGTTCGGGCGGAACAACGGCCTGCACAACGAGACCCAGCGGTTTATCAGCGGAATCGAATGGTGGCTCTGCTACGAGGCCTGGCGGGTGATCGTCTGCAGCCGGTACATGGAAAACGAGTTGACGTACATCTTCCAGCTGCCGCGGGACAAATTGGCGGTGGTTCCGAACGGAGTCAACCCCCAGAACTACGCGTATCAAGGCGGTCAGGTCAACCGCGACTGGTTTGCGGCCCCCGACGAAAAGATCGTTTTTTATGTCGGGCGCCTGGTGCGGGAAAAAGGGGTCCAGGTGCTGCTCGCGGGGGCGCCGGCGATCCTGGCCCGGCATTCGAAGACAAAGTTTGTAATTGCCGGCAAGGGTCCCTACGAGCACGAACTGCGGCGTTACGCCGAGCAGTTGGGGATCGCGCACCGGGTTTATTTCACCGGCCATATTGACAACGTGACCCGGAACGCATTGTACAACTGGGCGGCGGTGGCGGTCTGCCCGAGCCTGTATGAACCTTTCGGGATCGTCGCCCTCGAGGCGATGGCCGCCAAGACTCCGGTCGTGGTGACCGATGTCGGGGGGATGAGCGAAATCGTCCGGGACGGCATCGACGGATTGAAGTGCCCGCCGGACGACCCGGGAGCGCTTGCCGATAAGATCCTGCGGATCCTGACGGACCCGGGACTGGCGCAGGGGCTGCGTGAGCGGGCCTACCGCAAGGTTTTGCAGGAATGCAACTGGGACGACATCGCCCGGCAAACGCGGGCGCTTTACGAAGAGGTCTGGCAGCAGCGGCGGCGGGTGCAGTGGCCGGAACCCGCGGAAGCGCGGCCGCGTTTTGCGGGCCGGGTCTACCAGCTTCTGGGACGGTACGCGTAGAACGACGGCGCCGCAGGACCTTGTGCGAAGGGTCAAAAGCAGCCTCTTGTAGCAGGCGGCAGCATGAAAGGCGTGGCGGAGGCCCTAAGAAAGGCCCCAGCACTCAACTGAAGGAGATGGTGTTAGCTGCCAGAAAAGTAGAAATTTGGAGGAAATTTCACCGTAGAGGCCAAAAGACGTTTCTCTGAGTTGAGTGCCGGGTAGTGGTCTTCGCAAAGGGGGGATAGTTTGAAGGCCATCATCATGGCCGGAGGCGAGGGGTCCAGGTTGCGCCCTTTGACCTGTAACCGGCCCAAGCCGATGGTCCCGGTGGTTAACCGGCCGATCATGGCGTACTGCGTGGACCTTTTGAAAAAGTACGGTATCACGGAAATTGGCGTGACTTTGCGTTACCTGCCCGACGCAATCCAGGAGTATTTCAGGGACGGGAGCGACTTCGGCGTCCGGCTGCGTTATTTCATTGAAGAAAGCCCTCTGGGCACCGCCGGCAGTGTCAAGAACGCCGCTTCGTTTCTCGACCGGACCTTCGTGGTGGTCAGCGGCGACGCATTGACCGACGTGGAACTTTCGGAGGCGGTGGCCTTTCACCGCAAACAGGGGGCGCTGGCGACTATCGTCCTGACCAGGGTAAAGTGCCCGCTGGAATACGGGGTGGTGATTACCGGCGAGTCGGGACGTATCCGCCGTTTTCTTGAAAAGCCGGGCTGGGGCGAAGTTTTCAGCGACACCGTGAACACCGGCATTTACATCCTGGAACCGGAGGTGCTCGATTATTTCGCCGCCAACCAGGAGTTCGATTTCAGCAAAGACCTCTTTCCCCTCCTGCTGCGGGAAAATAAACCGCTGTACGGCGTGGTCCTCGACGGCTACTGGTGCGACGTCGGGGGACTGGAGGTCTACCTTCAAGCGCAGCAGGACGTCCTGTCCCGGAAGGTCCGGGTTACCCTGCCGGGGAGGGAGGTCGCGCCGGGCATCTGGGTGGAGGACGGTGCGGCGGTGGACCCCACGGCCCGGCTGGAAGGGCCGCTGGCGGTGGGTGCGGGGGTCCGGGTGGGCCCGGGAGCGAACCTGGGGGCGTTCACGGTGCTTGGCGCGGGTTGCATCATCCAGTCCGGGGCCAGCATCAAACGGAGCGTCCTCTGGGACCATTGTTTCGTCGGGAGGGGAGCGGCGCTGAGGGGCGCCGTCTTGGGAAACAACGTGCAGGTACAGGCTAACGCCGGTGTGTACGAGGGGGCGGTGGTCGGCGACCATTCGGTGATCCGGGAGCGCGGCCTTTTGAAACCCTGCGTCAAGCTCTGGCCGTATAAGTTTGTAGACATGGGTGCCACGGTCCACGAAAGCCTGATCTGGGGCAACGGTTTGCGGCGGCACCTTTTCGGGAGCGAGGGCGTCAGCGGCCTGGCGAACGTCGAGATCACCCCGGAGTTCGCTGCCCGGCTGGGCGGCTGCTTCGGCGCCGTTCTGGGCAAGGGTGCCGCCGTCGGTCTTTCCAGCGACGCCTATCCGGCTTCGGCGATGATCAAGACCGCCCTGGCGGCGGGGCTGCAGTCGGTTGGGGTGGCGGTAAAGGATTTCGGCACGGGGACGACCCCGATGCACCGCTTTGCGGTGCGGGCGTTTGGCTGCCAGGGTGGAGCACACGTCAAGTTTTCCACCCAGGATCCCGACAAGCTCCGGATCGTGTTCACCGACGCCGAGGGCGGTGATATTTCCAGGGGTGCCGAGCGAAAGGTCGAACAGGTTTATTACCGGGAGGACTTCCCCCGGGAGACGGCTGCGGGCATCCGGCCGCCGGAATACGTCCCCGGTGTTCCCGAGACTTACCTGAATCACATCTGTAGCCACGCGGCGGAGCGGTTCAAGACGTCCGGTTTGCGCCTGGTTTTGCTGTACGAGGAAGCGAACCTCGGGCGGTTTTTAGCGGCGCTGGCGCAGCGGACCGGGATCACGTTTCTGAAGCTCGGAGCCGGAGAATCCCGGAACCGGCCGCGGCGCTGGCAGGACTACCAGGAAATGCTGCCGGCCGTCTCCGAGACGGTGGTGGAGCTGGGGGCGGACGGGGGCGCCGCGCTGGATGCCAGCGCCGACCACCTGGTTTTGATTGACGAGCGGGGCAGGATCATTCAGGACGATTTGTTTACGGCCATTCTGGCGCTGGTGGCCCTGAAGCAGCGGGGCGGCCCCGTGGTGGTACCAGTCACCGCGCCCCGGGCGATCGATGCCCTGGCCGCCCGCTACCGGGCGGAGGTCGTGCGCACAAAGGCCGCGCGCCGGGACCTGTGGAAGCGGGCGCTGATGGCGGAGGCCTTCGAGATGCTGCTGCACTTCGACGCCCTGGCGGCGCTCGTGCGCATCTTTTCGTTCGTCACGGAACAGGGGATGGGCCTGGGCGACCTGGTGGACGAAGTGCCCGCCTTCTTCCTGGCCCACCGGGAGGTGCCGGTTTCCTGGGAAGCCAAAGGCAGGGTGATCCGGGAACTGATCGAGGAAAAGCCGCAGCAGCAGCTCGAGTTGATTGACGGCGTCAAGGTTTTTCACCCCGACGGCTGGGCGCTCATCCTTCCGGACCCGGAGGAGCCGGTCTGCCGGGTTTTCAGCGAAGGGGCCTCGATGGAAATCGCCGAGTCGCTGACCGAGTTTTACACCCAGAAAATCAAAAAAATGCTGGGGGAATAATCAGGCTGCCCGGGATGATGGGGCGGGAGGCAAAACCCGCCCCGCAAGTTACTATTCAGGCTTCTCGTCGGACGCGGCGATAAACGGCGCCCAGCACTCAGTCAGGCCTTTGCAAAAATGCTAATTGGGTCAAAACGTATCTTTAATGTTACACGCAACTAAACTCTAAGTGTCAATCTGAGTGCTGGGCTACGCCTTCCTCGCACTGCTTGTTTCTCGCCGCCCCGCACTCAACTCAGCCGGTAAAAGCAGCGCAGTTCCGGTAGCCTTTGCACACGGAGTTGAGTGCGGGGTAAGTGGTGGGTGGCAGGCTGAATAGTTACCCCCGCAATTTTTTCCGGAACCGGTCATCTTCGCAAATAACCGGTCGCCTTTCGTGTTGACGCGCAGCACAGCGCCAGGGTATCCGGGTGAATTTCCTGCGTACCGCCAAGCGGCTGTTGCTTGCGGGAAGGAAATCCTGCCCCCGTGTGGAAAAGCTTTTTAACGGGAAGCCGGTCGGGTAATCCCGGTGGCCGTGCCGGCAAAACGCGGGCGGTCACGGGAATTGAGACCGGGCGCCTTGCCCTGCCCGGTTATTAGCGTGAAGCCAGGCCAGCGGAGGGTTGCCGGTGGTGCTCACGAAGCTGGTCAAAAAAGAACGCAGGGCCCAGGTCCTCAAATCTCCGGCCTTTGGCTGTTTCAAAGGTATCCCGGCGGTCAACGTGACCAGGGGCTGCCCGCACGCTTGTGTTTACTGCTACGCGCGCGGATTTCCGGAGGCGCCCCCCAGAGGGGAAGTGCACCTCTATGCCAACCTCCCGGAGATGCTGGAGCGGGAACTGGCGCGGAAGAGGAAGCTCCCGGCCTGGGTCAGCTTCAGCACGGCGTCGGACCCCTTTCCCCCGGTGGACGAGGTTCTTGCCGTCACCTACCGCGCGATGAAACTCCTGCTGGAGCGCGGGATCGGGATTTCTTTCCTTACCAAGGGCTTTGTGCCCCCTGACTTTGTCGCGCTTTTTCAAAAGTACCGTCACCTGGTCAGGGCGAGGATCGGCCTCGTTTCCCTCTGTCCGGACTACCGGAAAACCTTTGAGCCCGGCGCCGCTTCTCCCTGGAAAAGGCTGCTGAACATCCGCAACCTCGTGGGCGCGGGCGTGACCACCGGCGTGCGGATCGACCCGCTGATTCCTGGCTTCGCCGGTTCGGCGGAGGCGCTGGAAAGCCTGTTCAAAAGGCTGCGGGCGGCGGGTGCAAAGGAGGTGTCGGTTAACACTCTCGTGCTGCGGCCGGCCGTTGCGGAACAGCTTGCCGCGGAGCTGCCCCCTGAACTGGCCGGAATGATCTTCCGCCACTACCGGGGGCAACCGTGGCAAAAGGTCATCACCGCCGCGAAGACAAAGCTCTTGCCGCGGGCTGCACGCGAGACCCAGTACCTGCTGTCCAAGGAAGTCGCGCACCGCTACGGCCTGAACTGCCGGATTTGCGGCTGCAAGAACCCGGACCTTCCCTGGGAGTCCTGCGACCCCGGGGTGATCCAGGAAAACCGGGCTTCTATGGTGAGGGCCGAGCAATGCACCCTGTTCGACGTGCTCGCCGATCCCTCTGCCCGGTAGCCGCGGGGACTGCAGCCGGAATCTGTCCTGCAGAGGTACTAAATCCCGGAGACGGACGGTGTATAGGGTTATAGGGCGGACACCAGCGGTGACGTGGTGGGGGTCTTCACGGTATGAAGGAAGCGGGTCCGGTGGTTCTCCTGACGGACTTTGGCTGGGGCGTTTATGCCGGCGTGATGAAAGGGGTCATCCTCTCCATCTGCCCCGGTGTCCAGGTGGTGGACCTGACGCACGACGTGGCGCCCCAGAATGTCCGCGAGGGGGCCTGGCTTCTGCTAACGAGCTTCGCCTGGTTCCCGAAAGGGAGCATCTTCGTCGCCGTGATAGATCCCGGCGTGGGAACGGAGCGGAAGGCACTGGCCGTAAAAACAGCGGATTACTACTTCGTGGGTCCCGACAACGGCCTGCTCTACCCGGCGGCCGTCCGCGCGGGGATCGCCGGCGTCGTCGAACTCGATCCGCCGGCGGACGCGAGCCGCACTTTTCACGGCCGCGACGTTTTTGCTCCCGCCGCCGCGCGGCTGGCGGCCGGGGCGCCTTTTTCAGAGCTGGGAAGACCTGGCACCATTACGGTTCGACTGGATTTTCACCTGGCCGGCAGGGAGGGCGAGGTGGTGACCATCGACCGGTTCGGCAACGTCGTCACCAACCTGCCCCCGTTGCCTGCGCGCCGGAGCTACACGGTGGCCCTTGCCGGCGGGCGCTTCCGGGCGGAAATCCCCTGCTTTGCAACCTACGCCGGGGCTCCCGAAGACACGTTGTTCTTGGTTACCGGTTCCGGCGGCACCCTGGAGCTTTCCGTCAGGAACGGCGCGGCCGCCCCCCGCCTGGGGGTGCAGGTCGGGGACCGGATTACGATTGCGTGACGGAGGACTGCTCGCTTTAAAACCGGCTACAAGACGGAGCGGGAGTGGCACTATGCCTGCTTGCAAGAATTGCGGCGCCGAAAAAGCGGCGAAAATCCTGGAGTTTTGCGGAACCTGTCTGAAGCAGATGCCGGAAGCTGCCGCAGCTGTTTCCGCAGCGGCGCACCGGCGCAGCCGCGCCCCCTTTCCCGGCGCGCCGCCGCAGACGCCGGGCGGAGTCAGCTGTCAGGCCTGCGCCAACAACTGCCGGCTGGGGCCCGGGGAAAGGGGTTTTTGCGGCCTCCGGCTGAACCGGGACGGCCGCCTCTACCACCTGGCGGGGACCGCGCGCAAGGGGCTGGCCAGCTGGTACCGCGACCCCCTGCCCACGAACTGCGTCGCCGACTGGGTCTGCCCGGCGGGAAGCGCCGCCGGGTACCCCCGTTATTCTTACCGGCCCGGCATCGAGTACGGCTTCTACAACCTTGCCGTTTTCCTGGGCGGTTGCTCCTTCGACTGCCTCTTCTGCCAGAACCGGCACTACCACCAGATGGCGACCCTGTTGGGACCCGTGGTGACTCCGGAAGAGCTGGCCGCCGCCGTCCGCGAGGATACCGCCTGCATCTGTTTCTTCGGCGGGGACCCCTCGCCGCAGATTTCCTTCGCCCTGAAAGCATCCCGCCTGGCACAGGAAAAGGCCCGGGGCCGGATCCTGCGGATCTGCTGGGAGACCAACGGGAACATCAATCCCCGCTTCCTGCCGCCGGTGGCAGAACTGGCGCTGAATTCGGGAGGCTGCGTCAAGTTCGACCTGAAGGCTTACGACGACGTCCTGCACCGGGCGCTGACCGGGGTCACCAACCGCCAGACCCTGGCCAACTTCGCCGCCCTGGCGCGGCACATCTCCCGGCGGCCGGAGCCGCCCTTCCTGGTGGCCAGCACGCTGCTGGTTCCCGGCTACGTGAACGCGGCAGAAGTTGGCGCCATCGCCCGGTTCATCGCCGGGCTCAACCCCGAGATCCCCTACTCGCTCTTGGCTTTTCACCCCCAGCACCTGATGGCCGACCTGCCTACCACCGCCCGGGCGGAGGCGGAGGCGTGCCTGGAAGCCGCCCTGGGCGCGGGTCTCACCCGGGTGCGCATCGGCAACGTACACCTCCTGCGCTGAAGAAAGCGTTTCCCCTTCCTCAAGAACTGCGGTAACTTCCCGGAGGGCGTCCCGCGGGCGCCCGCGCAAAGCTGAAACTCGTCTCAAGGAACCAGCGTTTCCGTCGAGTTAAATGGTATAGGTTTCCTGTGTTCCGGCCGGGGGCGAAATAACGTCCGCCGAAGCTTTTTGGCGTGACGTACGGAACGTTTTCTAAGAGCCGCAGGTAATCCCGCCTGCTGCCGGAGCGGCTGGCGGCTCACCCGCTCCGCGCCCGGGCCGCGGTTTTCTCCCGCGATCTCCGGCCGCGGCAGGAAGAGCGGTCAGCAGCGCGAATTAACAAGACAGGATTGTTTGGCACCCGGTTTGGAGGCCGAGAAAAAGTGCAGCAGATTAACCGGGACGGCTGTGTACGGTGCGGCACCTGCTGCCGGAAGGGCGGCCCGGCCCTGCACCAGGAGGACAAGCAGATCCTCCGGGAAGGACATGCCGGCTACCAGCACCTGATCACCATCAGGAAGGGCGAACCGGCCTTTGATCCTCGTTCCGGCGCCCTACAGCCGGTTCCGCAGGAACTGGTCAAGGTACGCGGAAAGGGAAAAGAATGGATCTGCTGCTTTTTGGATGAAGAGAGCTCTTTGTGCACCATCTACGAGCACCGCTTCCTGGAATGCCGCCTTTTGAAATGCTGGGACCCCTCCGGGCTTGAATCCGCGATTGGCAAGAACACCATCGTGCGCTTCGACATCATCAATCCCGGGGACCCGATTCTGAAGGTGATCGATGTGCACGAGCGGGAGTGTTCCTACCAGGAGGTGGAAGAGTTGGTCGCCGGCCTGTCCCGGGGACCGGACGAACCGGAAACCCTCGCGAAGCTCACCGAGTTGGTGCGCAAGGACCTGGCCATCCGTTTGTACGCCCTGTCCGAGTTGGGTTTACGGGAAGAGTTCGAATTTTTCATTTTCGGCCGGCCCCTGTTCAAAGTCCTGGGTTCGCACGGGATAACGGCCGAATCGCCTTCCGGCAGCCTGAAGGACCTCCGCCTGAGCCGGAATCCTTCCCGGACAGGCGGCTCCGCCTTCCCGCGGTCCGGGACATAATGAAAAAGACCTTTCCCCGGCTGCAAACAGGCGCTGGCTACCGGCCAACATCCAGTACGGGGTGAAAGAACCGGTGAACTCCTGCCTGATCCGGTTTTACGCCGAGCTCAACGACTTTCTCCCGCGCGAAAAGCGGCAGGCTGCGTTCAAACATTTCTTTTTCGGCCGGCCTGCCGTCAAGGACCTCATCGAGTCGCTCGGGGTTCCGCACACCGAAGTGGACCTGGTCCTGATCAACGGGGAATCCGTGGAGTTCTCCCGGAGGGTGCGGGACGGGGACCGCATCAGCGTCTACCCCGTTTTCGAGAGCATCGACATTTCCCCCGTGGCGCGGGTGCGGCCGGAACCCCTGCGGGAGGTGCGGTTCGTCCTCGACACCCACCTAGGGAAGCTGGCGACCTACCTGCGGATGCTCGGTTTCGACGCCCTCTACCGCAACAACTTTTCGGACGAGGCTCTAACTGAGGTTTCCGTGAAGGAGCGCCGGATCCTCCTCACCCGGGACCGGGGCCTCCTGAAGCGGGGCCGAATCACGCACGGCTACTTCGTGCGGAACACCGACCTCCGCGCGCAGCTCACGGAGGTGCTGCGCCGCTTTGACCTTTACCGCCTCATTCGGCCCTTCTGCCGCTGCCTGCGCTGCAACCGGCTGCTGGAACCCGTGCCGCAGGAAGAAGTGGCAGGCCGCCTGCCGCCAAAGGTCCGGGAGTACTTCGACGAGTTCTACTTCTGCCCGGGCTGCGGCCGCATCTACTGGAAGGGTTCCCACTACGAGCACATGGAGCATTTCGTCAGGGAAATCCAGCGCCAGGATTAGGGGGAAGGGTATCCCTGAGCCGGTCGCGCTAAGTTTTCTCTTCGAACGGCCGATTATAATTAAAAAGGGGGGGTCAAGGTGTTTATCGAAGCATCTAACGTTTTACTCGCGTCTAACCGCACCTACCAAGAAAGGTACACCAGGGGCGAAAGCCTGACCGTTTGGCACGGGCAGAGGCGCCCGATACAGGACCATCCTGTGGGCCTAAACGGTAACGGTGCCGCTCCTCCCCAGGAAAGCAAAGTGTTTGTACCAGGAGACCAGGTGCAATGTGCCGCAAAAGAAACAGACCTGGAAAAACTGAGAGATAGGATGGAAAAGTCCGATTCCAGATTCTTGATCATAAAGCTGTTGCTTGAAAAGCTTACGGGCAAAAAAATACGGGTACTGACCGTTGAGGACCTGGAAACCGACCCGGCGGAAAACCCAGCTAAACCGGAACCCCAGACCCAGCAGCAAGGGTTAGAAAGGCGCGGGCAGGGCTGGGGTGTGATCTACAACCTGCACGAATCTTACTATGAATATGAGCAGATGTCCTTCACGGCAAAAGGCATTATACGCACAAGAGACGGCAAGGAATTTAGCTTCTCGTTACAACTTAACGTGAGCAGGGAATTTATCTCCGAGGAAGACTTCAGTTTCAGAGCCGGTGATGCCGTCAAAGTTGACCCGTTAGTTGTCAGTTTTGACGGACAGGCGGTAGATTTGACAAATCTGAAGTTTACCTTTGATCTGGATGCAGACGGAACCGAAGAAGAGATCCCGTTTGTCCGCCCGGGCACCGGTTTCCTTGCCCTCGACGTAAACGGCGACGGCAAGATCAATGACGGAAGCGAGCTATTCGGGCCTGCAACCGGCGATGGGTTTGCAGAGCTTGCGGAATATGACACCGATAGGAACGACTGGATAGATGAAGCGGACCCAGTTTTCGACAAACTCCTTATATGGACGAAAGACGCAGAGGGCAATGATTCGCTGTTTTCGTTAAGAGAAAAAGGTATTGGCGCTGTTTATCTCGGGCACCTCAATTCGTCTTTCAGCCTGACTGACCAGGCGAGCAAGCTCATGGGATTGATTAACAGTTCAGGCATTTACCTCAAGGAAAACGGTGGTGCCGGGATTATTCAGGAAGTTGATATTGTCGTTTAGGATCATGTCTCTCCAGTCTCCAGACCAGACCGGCACAGTTCTTCTCTGCCGGTACCGGGTTCAAAGCCCGGCTCTTTTCTTTACCGCCTGCGTGCTCGGTCACTGCGGGTCAAGCCGCGTTGTTCGCGGGTTGAACTCGACGCTTTGATCGGTTTCTGCGAGGCTTCGCTTGGAGATATAGGCGGCGTGAACCGCTCCGGAACCGCGGGCGAGCCCACAACCCCGCTTGAAGACTGGTGGACCTGGGGGGATTCGAACCCCCGGCCTCTTGAATGCGAGCTAAAAGCGGGCTATCTACGGTGTTCTCGGAAGTGATACGGTGTTTTCTGAAATCCAATAAAATCAAGGCTTCGCGCACGGGACGCCGTATCGCGAGTGACAAAAAATGATACCCCGTCTCTGAAGTTTTATGGGCGAGATTCCACGGTGGATTCCACACGCGAACTTCAGAATATCTGAACCCGCTTTCGAAGACGGCTTGCAATTCGCAGGGCTTTTATTGACGAACATAGCAGAGGTTTTCTTTTACGGATCTGGGGCGAACCTTGAGGGGGTGATCATCAGGGTCTAAAGACGAATAACTCGCTGCTGACGCATGACGCCTGGCGGCGCCGAAGGCAGAAGAAAGGCATCTGACTCCGTTTGCGGAGTTTAGGAGGATGGTTTTCTTCTACCTTTCTTTCTACTCAAAAAGGGAATTCCGCGTGACGAAATTCCTACAGGTCAGTTGGTTGGCTGGCTGCCACGAGCGGCCAGCTCAGAGGCCCTGCAAGGGGTTTCTGCCTTACCACCGTTTAGCCGGGGCACAAGATGTTCCGGTTTCGATAATATGGATGAGATGACCCTGAGATGCGCAGGGCCGGCAGCGAAAAAGAACTATGTTTCCATTAAGGAAACGGCACCGTGTAAAGAAAAATCTTGGCAGGAACAGGCACTGCTCAGCAGGGTGCCTGTGTGGAAGAACGACTACTGCTGATAAAAACGGCTGGGGAGCGCAGCGCTATCCTCCCCGGCCCTGACGGCGGCTCCGGCAGCAAAAGTCTGTCGGGCGTCCCGGAGGGCGTGGCAGCAGCCGGCCGCCGGCCGCGCGAGCAAAGTCGGCTCGGCAAGTTGGAACTCGTAAGGCGGCATCGTGCTCAACCGGTTTAGCAGTTTACACCCAGAAACACAGGGAGTAACTGGCTTTAAAAGCACTACTCCCAAGCGATAGAAGTATCTCGGTCAGGAGAAAAGCAGAAGAAACGCCCTCCTGAACCAATGGCCGGACTATTCCTGCAGGAAGGGGGGTAAAGAGGATGTCTTACGAGACGCTGATTCAACAATTGGATCGGATCCACAGGCATACAAGACAAGGTAGCATTCTGACCCGGCGGCGGTACTACGAGGCAATGCGGAGATTTCTTCGCTTTGTGGCTTTTGAATTTAAACTTCAGAATATGGCCAATATTTCTAACAAACATCTGGCTGCGTATGTTGCATATCTCAAAGAAGAAAGACGCGGGCCTAATTATATCTGTACTGAGCTAGCCGCCATCCGTTTTTACCACGATCAAATAGAAGGTCGCTACCGCTTAACGCGGGATAATGAAGCCCTGGGTGTGGACCCTCGGCCCAAAAGCCGCGATCGTTCGTGGAATGAGGAAGAAGTCGCGGCGATCGTTGAAGCTGCACTTAACGCGGGCAAAACGTGGATAGCCGATATTATTATTTTAGCTTACGAACTGGGTCTGCGCATACATGAAGTGATCCGACTCTGGAGGGCTGATGCTGAGCGCGCTCTGCGCGAGGGCGAGTTAAAAGTAAAAGGTAAGGGAGGCCTTGTGCGTTCCGTACCTTTGACGCCGGTGGCAGCCGAAGCGCTGGAGCGGGCTAAAGAAAGGTTGGAGTTGCCCCGGTTTTGTGGACACCGTGGAGCTTTGATTTCACGCTATTGCAACCTGTTTCTCCATATACCACCTCCTTTCGAACTCAGCCGGGCTGAGATACCCCAGCGCGGAATGCCGCCGCCGGCGGAGGTATTTGGCCTCGATGTATTCGAAGATTGCTGATTGGAGCATTCGGCGGGTTGCGACATGGTGTTCCTGTCCAGCAACTCGGTCTGCAGCGTGGCGAAGAAGCTTTCTGCAACCGCGTTATCCAGCGCGTCACCGACCGAGCCCATCGAACCAAATATGCCAGCCTCTTGGAGCCGACGGGTAAAGGCAAGCGAGGTATACTGACTACCATGGTCAGAGTGGTGAATCAGCCCATTCTCTGGACGACGGTTGTCATGTGGCCATGTTTACCGCACCCACAACCAGATCAGCCACTGGACGCTCTCCCATGCTCCAGCCCACAACCTTTCGGGAGAAGGCACCGCACTTTCCATTTACCATTTTCTCACTCTCTATCCTCCTGTCACAGTGGCGAAGTAGAGCCAGCCTTCGTCGGTGGCATGCTGGGTTATGTCGGCGACCCACAGCCGACTTTAACGCAGTCACCGTGAAATCCCGCTTTACCAGGTCGGGATAGGACGGGCGTGCCGGATCCCTCCGGGTGCAGCCGTGGCGCTTGCGGCGGTGCACGCCAGTCAGGCCCGCCTGCCGAAATGAGCCGGGCCACACGCTTTTTGGAACAACGGATGCTGTGGCCCATGGTGAGTTCAGCGTGGACCCGCGGTGCCCCATAGGTCCCGCGGCTGGCCCGGTGAATCTGCACGATGACCTCAGTGAGTTCGGCATCCCGTTGGGCTCGGGCCGAGACTCCCCGCTGCCGCCACGCGTAGTAACCGCTGGCGGAGACCCCCAGCACACGGCACATAGTGGCAACGGGATGGTTGACCTTCTCCCGCTCAACAAACAGAAACGCGGCTACTTCTTCCTGCTGTTGGTCTCCTGGGCGAAGAAGGCGGCGGCTTTTTTTAGGATCTCGCGCTCCTCCCGGAGGATCCGGTTCTCCCGGCGCAGCCGTTGCAGTTCCTCCCGCTCAGCCGTTGTCAGACCTGCGTGCTGGCCGGTGTCAATTTCGTACTGCCGGATCCAGTTGCGCAGTGACTCCGTTGATACCCCCAGATCCCGTGCCACCTCCGTCATAGTCCTGCCGCTCTCCCGCACCAGGCGAATGGCTTCCGTCCGGAACTCCGGCGGATACGGTGGTCTTGTCCTCGGCATCGGTAGCATCTCCTTTCCAGGGCTTACCCCAAGTATCAGGGTACCCACCGAACCAGGTCAAGTCCGGAGCCGTGGTTCGTACAGGTGCAAGTGCGGCTGGTCGGCCCACGCTGACGTAAGCGCGGTGCTAAATATCAGAGAACATTCAACTTATCTCCTATCAAGGGGAGTAGTGGCCTGGTGGCGAGGCCCGTGGTCTTGTCGTTCCAAACGGGATGGCATACGGTCCACGAACCGAAGCGTGGGGTAAAAACCCTACGCGCATCCGCTTGAGGATGCTCCTCAATTCATTGAGGGGAGGGCGTCACCTACCTTGCTTAAGGACATCATCCGCTGATATACTGGAAGCGAAAGAAGGATTTTTTTAGGAGATGGTTTTGATGGACATCCAAGAGATCCGGGCAAAAACTGCTCCGGTATTTCACCGCCACGGGGTTGTCCGCGCTGCCTTGTTCGGTTCGCATGCGAAGGGAGAAGCCATGGAAGAAAGCGACCTCGACATCCTGGTTGAGTTTGAGGGTGAAAAAACCCTGCTCGACCTGGTGGCGCTACGGATGGAATTGGAAGAAACCTTAGGAAAAGAAGTTGATGTTCTGACATACCGGGCACTACACCCGCGGATCAAAGATAAGGTGCTTCAGGAACAGGTGGCCCTCCTGTGAAAGAAAAGGATAAAGTCCTCGTCGAACATATTCTGGAGAGTATAGCTCTCATTCAGAGTTATACGGAGCAATTTACAAAAAAGATTTCCTTTCATCTCGAGAAAAACAGGATGCGGTCATTCGGCGATTAGAGATCATCGGCGAAGCGGTGAAGAATCTCTCTCCTGAGCTAAAACAAAAGTGCCCCAACGTTCCGTGGCGTCAAATTGCCTGAATGAGGGATGTGCTGATCCACGAGTATTTCGGCGTGGACCTGGAGTTGACCTGGAAGACAGTGCAGAAAGACCTGCCTCTCTTGAAGCAGGAACTTTTAAGCCTTTTGGAAGCAGCAGGGCATTGAAGACAGGGGGCAGGGAGAGTGAATCACGGATACGCTGTAGGAACCTGGAAGAAAACGGCGGCAGGATTGCCGTACAGGCCATCGGGGCTGCGGCGGTGAGCCAGGCGGTGAAGGGAATCGCCATCGCCCGGGCGATGGCCGCGCCGGGAGGCGCCGACCTCAAGGTCGTGCCGGGGTTCAAGGATGTTGAGCTGAACGGGCGGAAAATCACCGCCATGCAGATGCACGTGCTGTGGTGTTGACTCTGTTTCGCCTGTTTGTGCCGGATGTCCTTCGGGGGCATCCGGTTTTTTTATTTTTCAGGGGTGTTGTCTTGCGCTTCATTCTATGTTTTCTGATGATGCTTCTTGCCTTTGCTTCTCCGGCTCTTGCGGAGATACAAGTTGCGGAAAAAGATTGTCTTCCTGTCACTATTAACGGCGGTCAGTACTGGATGGAAAGGGCTGAGACCGAATGGGAGCTTGCTTCGGTTCAAGCCGTGGCCTACGAAGTCTACCACTTGCAGTCAATCCTGCCGGTTCTGAAGCAGAAGGACTGGCCCGTGTGCGTCGTGCAAAAGCGGTGTCTCTTCCCGTCCGGAGAGATAGCGGGATGCGCCGTCCCCGGCGCGGCTTTCGTCTTTGCCTCGAAGGCGAACGGGGGAGTACTCTGGGTGGTTGAGGAGAGAGACAAGACCGGCTGGTGGTCGCCGGACGACGCGGAAGCGGAGAGAATCCTGCGGCGCCAGGGCCAGGACGTGAACCCTGAATCGGTTCGTGCTGTGCAAGAAGAAAAGCGGTTCCGCCGGTGGGAGACGCGGCGCGTGAAGGCGGCCCGGACGGCTTTGGCTTCCCCGTACCTCTCTGCCTACGTTGCAGCGCACGAAGTGGGCCACGTGGTGCGGTTCGGCTTCTTTTCTGATTCCGACCTGCGGGAGTACCTGAAACTGCGGGGGCTGGAAGGGGCGGAGCGCAAGAGTCGCTTCGACGACCCCGAGGAAATCTTCGCGGAAGACTTCCGCTGGCTGTTCGGGTCGAAGAGGGCCAACCAGGTAGAGTACCGGCCCTCGTGTCCTGAGCCGGGGGACAGGGAGAGGGTATGGATAATAGAAAAAATTAAGATACCGAGGAGTTGAACGCGTTGCTGTACGCGGTGCTTATACAACTGGGCTTCACGATTGCCAAGCTTTTCGATGGGATCGCAACCCGCGACTACGAGCCATTTTTTGCAGGTGTTCTCGGGCTTTTGTTGCTTGGTATGTTGCATTTAACAGCGAATCTCATTCGTGGAGCGAGGTGTAAAAAATCGTAGGCTGTTCTATTAGAAAATATGTTTTTCACAATAACGTAATAAGTCCCAGGATTACAGCTAAAATAAAGCCGACAAATAACCCCA
This sequence comes from Thermoanaerobacteraceae bacterium, assembly GCA_030016455.1. Lineage (GTDB taxonomy): Bacteria > Bacillota > Desulfotomaculia > Desulfotomaculales > Ammonificaceae > Yes71-27. The sequence continues at coordinate 1,601 of JASEJH010000006.1, read as the reverse complement.
CAAGTTGTAACGCCGGGGACCAATCATTAAATTTGAACTTTACGAAGTGTATAACCCACGGAATACTAGCTATTATAGTAAGCCCGCTACAAAGAATACTGCGAACCAGCTTAGACCAGTCGAAAAACATAACGCCACCCACAATCGAGAACAAAACTGCGGTGAAAAAGCTGCTGAATAGAATTGACATAGGATAGTTAAAAGCGAAGGGGATGCCGAGAAGCTTGATAACTTCGACTTCTTTTTCCATTTTCATTTTACGCCATTCCGCAACTAGTTTGCTAAATCTTAAGCCTCCAATATTGTGGAAAGTATTTTCTAACGACAGGAGTGTTTCTACGGCGTTTACCGAAGCCCAAGTAGTTGGATCGGCATCGGAGGATGTGCGCCATCCTCCGGCATAGGGATCTTGTAAGGTCAATAAGTATTGTAATGCCTCGTGAGCATCTGTGGACAAAATTATATCGGGATTCACCTTCAATAAGGCGGCGAGAGTCCAAGCTGTACTAAAATGGCGGAAGGTAAACACGTTGCCGTTGCGTATCCCAACTTCTCGAAAAACGGGCCACCCTCCGGTATTTCGATCGCGATTATTGATTAACCACTGCACTCCGCGCCTTATGCTTTTCTTGAAAACTTGTGGATTTAAAGCGCCGAGTGCAAGCAAAGCGTAGGCGGTGGCGGCTGGATTGCTATTCTCTTGATCATCGATTTCTGGTAGCTGTATTGGAGGAAAAGTCGCAGTATTATACGGTTCAGGTATACAACCCCAGCCACCGTCCTTACGCTGAACCTGGACCAACCAGTACGCAGCTCTTTCTATGACCGGCTTAACCTCGGCAAAACGTTCGCCAAGCGCGCGTCTGCCGTCGGCGATTGTGTAGATAGTAAAAGCCGTCCGAATAATATTGGGCGGGCCTGTTTCGGTATCGCTCCAGGCGCCTTGAGCGCCTTGGTTTTTAAGGAGCCACTGGATACAATTTGCAATGGCCGCATCAATAGCTTGTTCGGCTTGGTATCCCGTATAACACTCTTTTTCGAGCTCTTTTTCGAGGGCGTCATTCAGTGAATTTTTGATGGGGTCGTAATCTGGGGTTCTATTCCAGTAGGTTTTCAATTGCAGGAGGGCCCTTAGTACCCAAATCCAATCGATGCTGAGTTTAGCGTGTTCCTCAACTTTTATTAAAAAATGGACTATTCCCCTGGCAATGTATTGGATACGTTTCTCCACTAAAAACCGGGACTCGTCTTTTCTGTATAAATCTTCTTGCAGGAATAACAGTAAGGCATAAACAACTTCGGCCGTATTTTGTTCGTTGGGGGGTATGTGTTGTATCCAGCCCCACCCACCGGTTTGAGAATCTTGGATATCCAAAAGCCATTTAATAGCGCTACGTATTTCGCTTAGAAAAATACTTTGGAGCGAATCATCGATAACATCTGTGTTTACGGATGGTTTATCTTTCCTTTGCCATAACTTTGTAAGGAAAAAACTCATTTTACGAACCAACGCTCCTTGCGCGTGTGACAAATGCTCTTACTTTGGTTTCATCCTTCTGTCCTATGCTGTCCTCGAGCCCCGAATTAGCATCAACAGCATA
>JASEJH010000069.1:7038-7496 GCA_030016455.1 Thermoanaerobacteraceae bacterium | reverse complement strand
AAGCCATATAGGTGATAATATCGGCGACCCGGCGCGAATACCCCCATTCGTTATCGTACCAGGCGAAAACCTTTACCAGTTTTTCGTCGATCACTATCGTCGAGAGGGCGTCGAAGATGCAGGAGTGGGGGTTTCCGTTAAAATCTTTGGAAACGAGCGGCTCATCACAGTACTCGATGATTCCCCGGAGTGCTCCCTCCGCCGCGTCCTTGAAGAGCGCGTTGACCTCTTCTTTGGTGGTGGGGCGGGAAACCTCCACGACCAGGTCGGTCAGCGAAACGTTCGGCGTGGGCACCCGTACGGCCAGCCCGGTTATTTTGCCCTTGAGTTCCGGAAAGACGAGGCCCACCAGTTTTGCCGCCCCGGTGGTGGTCGGGATAATGGAAAGGGCGGCGGCCCGGGCACGGCGCAGGTCCCGGTGGGGCAGGTCCAGCAGGTTCTGGTCGTTGGTGTAGGAG
>JASEJH010000069.1:5551-7028 GCA_030016455.1 Thermoanaerobacteraceae bacterium | reverse complement strand
CTCCCCGGACGATCCGCAGGTTTTCGTGAAGCACCTTCACCAGCGGAGCCAGGCAGTTGGTGGTGCAGGAGCCGCAGGAGACGACGTGGTGCTTTTCCGGGTCGTACCAGCCTTCGTTCACCCCCATAATGAGTGTCACGTCTTCGGGCATTGTGGCGGGTGCCGTGATGACCACCTTGCGGGCGCCGGCCTCCAGGTGCCATCTGGCGTCCTCGTAATTGGTGAAGCGCCCCGTGGCCTCCACGACAACCTCCACGCCTACCTCGCGCCAGGGGATGTTTGCGGGGTCCTTTTCCGCAAAAACCCTGACTTCTTGGCCATTTACCCGGATTAGGCACTCGTTGGCGTCAATGTCGCCCGGAAACCTGCCGTGGACGGAGTCGTATTTCAGCAGGTGCGCCAAGGTCGGGCCGTTGGTCAGGTCGTTCACGGCCACCACCTGGATGTCAGGACGGCCGGACACCACCCGGAAGAAGTTGCGCCCGATTCGCCCGAACCCGTTAATACCAACCTTTAGAGCCATATGCCTCCCTCCCGGAGTTATTCTTCCTTATCAGGAACTGGTTCCGGTGCTTTTTCACTGCTGTGGTCGTTGTCTGAGCCCGGTTCTGCTTCTTCTGCGGTACCGCTGTATTCAAGGCGCCATTCGATCTCGAGTTCGAGTTTCTTACCCTTCTTTTCCTCGATTTCTATCTCCACTTCGGCCGTCTGCGGCAGGGTGAATACGTTGCCGCCGGCGGTCAGCCTACCTTCTCTGATTTCCGCCAGTACACCTTCCAGGAAAGAAACCAGTTCCTCCCGGGACATGTTCCGCTTGAAGATCTTCTGTTCGGTTTTCATGAAGAGGCACCCCCGTGAATTTTAGACTGCCCTTTTTCCGTTGGCTTATGCGAAAGGAAAAAGTAGCCTTATATTGTTTTATCTTCAGCGTTCCTTGCTTGTTTCCTTCCCGGCGGTGAGAAAACGGGGTTGATTTGGCAGGAGGATATTAAGCATAATAAAAGCACCGCGCTGTTTTTGGCGGTATAGATCGAAAAAAGACGTGGAGAAAACGGCGTGCGGAAGAACTGGGGACAGTGGTTTCTGACCGACGTCAAGCGGGCCATTAAGGACTACGAGATGATTGCTCCAGCGGACAAAATAGCGGTTGGTATTTCCGGCGGAAAGGACAGCATGGCGCTGCTCCATATTCTGGCTTACCTGCGGGATTACTCGCACCTCCGCTTTTCCCTGGAAGCTGTTCTTGTGGATCCCGGTTGGCAGAAAACTGATTTTTCTGCGGCAGCGGCGTTTTGCGCGGATAGAAAGGTGCCGCTGCATATTGTCCAATACCCGATAGCGCAAATAATTGCCGAAAAGGGAGAGCGGAGCGCCTGTTCCCTCTGTGCCAAGCTGCGGATGGGCTTGCTGAACTCGCAGGCGAAGGCACTGGGGTGCCGGCGGGTGGCTTTGGGGCACCACCTGGACGACGTGATCG
>JASEJH010000069.1:0-5541 GCA_030016455.1 Thermoanaerobacteraceae bacterium | reverse complement strand
AAACTTTTCGGCCTGCGATTTATCTCGACCGGATCGGCCTGCACCTTATTCGCCCGTTATGTTACCTTTCGGAAAGGACAGTCGGCGCTCTGGTAGCCCGGGAGGGAATCCCGGTCCTGCCGTCCCTCTGTCCGTACGCGGGGAAAACACGGCGGTCGGCGATGAAGGAAATCGTCCGGTGCTTCACGGACAAGTATCCGGAATTCTATGCCCGCTTCCGCTGTGCGCTGGAAAACGTCAGTTTCAACGACCTGTGGCGCCAGCGGCGGCCAATAATCTCTAATGAAGAGAAATCAGGAGGGGGAGCGCGGGATGATCGTGACCACGGCTGAGGTGATTCCGGGCGAAGAAATCGTGGGAACGCTTGGCATTGTGATGGGCAGCACGGTCCGGGCGCGGTGGTTCGGCAGGGACATCGCGGCGGCGCTCAAGCAGCTCGTAGGCGGCGAGATCGCGAGTTACACTGAGATGCTGGAGACGGCGCGAAAACAGGCGCTGGCGCGGATGGAAGCGGAGGCCTCACGGCTTGGCGCCGATGCGGTGATTGGAGTCCGGTTCGCCACCACCCAGGTTATGGCGGGTGCGGCGGAGATTCTGACGTACGGCACGGCCGTTCGCCTGAAGGGTGCCGGGAGCAGGTAGCGAAGATTGCTGCTGCAAAATCGGAGGGAATGGTGCGGCAGCGGCACTTCCGAAAGAGGCATCGGACGTTTTGTCAACCCGAAGCCTCATCTCCAGGCACCGCTTCTTTTTGCTCGACGGACGGGCGAAAAAGGCCGGGTGGCTGCGGAATATGTTGCGGCTCGACTGGAAGGAATACCCAGTGAGTAGTGGAATAGAAAAGAATGGGCTTGGCTGAATGCGGTTGCTTTTTTCTCGGAAACAGAGCGCGCTAAGGGGAGCGTTTTTTTGCGGGAGTCCCTTATGCCGCTGTCAAGTAGCACCACGAAGGATAAAAATAGGGCGAATAGACCTGTAAGCTGGTTACTTAGATGCAGGAGAGTAACATAAACGGAACGCGGCGAGGAGCAAGTAGTACAAGGAAGGCAGAGCCGGACGGGCCGGAGCGTATATGGAAATACGTGAGGACCCGGCTGGCGAGCCTGACGCAGTAATGCGAAGCTCATCGCCGCGACTCACGGAAGAAGAACGCATTTTCAGGAGGGTGAAGCTTGCCGGTTGCCGGGATTGATATCGGGTCGCTATCCGCGGAAGCAGTGATTCTTGCCGGCGGGGTGGTCTGCGGTTACAGCATCATCCCCACGGGAGCAGAGAGCCGGCGGTCGGCCGAGGCGGCTTTCTTGGCGGCGCTGGAGGCGGCGGGAGTTTCCCGGGATGAGGTGACCTTTATCGTGGCGACGGGGTACGGACGGATTAACGTCCCCTTCGCCGACAGGCAGGTCACGGAAATCACCTGCCACGGGCGGGGTGCCGTTTATCTGATCCCGGAGACCCGTACCGTCATTGATATCGGCGGGCAGGATTCGAAGGTGATCCGGGTGGATTCCCGGGGCACGGTCGAGGACTTCGCCATGAACGACAAGTGCGCCGCCGGGACCGGACGCTTTCTCGAAGTGATGGCGCGGGCGCTGGAAACGGACCTGGAAGGCTTCAGCGTGCTGGCGGGGGCGGCCCGGAAGGCGGCGCCGATCAGCAGTATGTGCACCGTCTTTGCGGAATCCGAGGTGGTGTCGTTAATCGGGCAGGGCAGGCCGCGGGAAGAGATCGCCTTGGGACTTTGCGAGGCGGTGGCGGAGCGGACCGCGGCGCTGGTTCACCGGGTGGGTCTGGCGGAAGCGGTCACGATGACCGGCGGGGTGGCGAAAATCGAGAGCGTGGTGGCCGCGATCTCCCGGAAGCTCGGCGTGCCGGTGAAGATTCCGCCCGAACCGCAGATCGTGGGGGCGCTGGGCGCGGCCCTGGTGGCGAAGGAGATGGCACAGGCTAAAAAATGACCAGGAAGAACCAGACGATCATCGCGACTTCGATCAACAGCTTGATTACCGTGCTGCCGAAGAAACCGACGAACGAGCCGATACCGACGCGCAAGGCGTGAACCGTCCGGCGAGAAGCAAGGAGTTCGCCGGCGAAGGCTCCCAGGAAGGGGCCGAGGATGACGCCGAGAGGGCCGAAGAAGGCACCGAAAACCAGTCCGAGTACGCCGCCCCAGATGGCCAATCTGGAGCCGCCGTAATGGCTTACGGCCCACATGTTGGCCAGGTAATCAACCAGAAAGGTCAGCGCTACGGCCACGGCCTGCCCCGCGAAGAAACAGACGGACAACCCCTCGAACCCGGCAAAAAGGCCGTAAACAAACATTCCGGCCAAGATGAGCGGCGCTGCGGGCAGCACCGGCAGGACGGTGCCCGCCAGGCCGGCCAGGAAAAAAATAACGGCGATAATCAAGCCAAGGGTGGCCATGTTCTTCCTCGTCCGCAGAAGTTTCTTATAGCTTACCAGATATGCCTTTGCAGGTCAATCTGCGGGTTTGGGGCTTACGGAGGTTTTTGAAGATGGTTAACGGGGTACTGACGGCACAGCTTTTCCTCCCCGGAGTGGGTTCTCTGAAGGAGAAGCGCCACCGGCTCAAGAGCCTGCGCGACCGGCTTCACGCGCGCTTCAACGTGGCGGTGGCGGAGGTTGACGGCCAGAATACCTGGCAGCGGGCGACCTTTGCCGTTGCTGCGGTAGCCAGCGGGGCGGGCCAGATCCACCGGGTTTTCGAGGAGGTGGTGAATTTCATGGACGGCTACCGCGGCATAATGCTGAGCGACTACCGGGTCGACCTCTACGGCGTTTACCTGGGCGGTGAGGAGCACATGGGGCAAGAAAAGGTCGCGGAGGGTAAATTGACCTTGGTGACCGGCGGGGTGCGGAGCGGCAAGAGTGCCTTTGCTGCTTCGCTGGTAGGTGACGCCGCAGAGACGGTCTTCATCGCGACTGCCGAAGCTGCCGACGAAGAGATGGCGGCGCGGATTGCGGAGCACCGGGCGCAGCGGCCCGCGGGTTGGCGGACGGTTGAAGAGCCGGTGGAGCTTGCCGGCGCACTGCAAGGTGTTTCCGCTACGGCTGCGGTGATTATCGAGTGCCTGGGAGTCTGGGCGGCCAATCTGCTGGGCCGCGGTTTTGGAGCGAAAGAAATACACCGGCGCGTGGATGAATTCCTGCAGGTGGCAGCCGAGCGGCCGGCTCAGACCGTCATCGTGACCAACGAGGTGGGGATGGGAATCGTGCCGGCGTACCCCTCCGGGAGGGTTTACCGGGATTTGCTAGGCGCGATCAACCAGAAGGCGGCGGCCGCAGCGGATTTGGTCTACCTTGTGGTATGCGGAATCCCTATCTGCTTGAAGTCTTGACGTTTCGTCCCGGTCGGTGAAATTTTTTCTTCCGGCGGAGGATTTTTGTCACCTGTTGGAGAATAGTGTAAAACCAAAATCAGAGTTAGTCCCGGTTTTTGCTGTAGTAGAGAGACCCAGGCCGCATGTTTTCGGAGGTGGGTGCCATGCAGAAAAACGGCTCTGGTATGAGGCTGATCAAGCCCTACCGGGAAGGCAATATTGTCAGCGCTTTTGGCACCGACCTGATGCTGGGTGCAGGCGTCTTTGTGCCCAGTCTCCTCCTCCGCTATTATAAAAAACTGGGCGTCAGCGATACCGGGATGATGCTGCTCATCCAGCTTTTCCGCATCAGAACAGAGGAAGGCCGCTTTTACATATCCCCTTCCGAACTGGCGGAATGGATGGCGGCGGACGAAGAGGTTGTGGCCCGGGAGCTGCAGGCGCTTCTGGATAAGGAAATTCTTGCGGTCACGGAATACTACGACGGTAAACAGGTGATTGAAGGTTTCGACTTCCAGCCGCTCTTTGAGAAGCTTTCCGAGGTTTGGGCGTGCGCCAAGGTGGCGGAAATCCAGGAGATACAGGAGTTATTGCAGGAAGGACAGCGCCCCGCACTCAAGACGCCTGAGTGCGGGGCCACCGACGAAGTGTTCAGCGAGCTCTACCAGGCTTTTGAAAAGGAGTTCGGGCGGCCCCTTTCGCCCATCGAGGCGGAGCAGGTGCTCAAGTGGCGGCGGGAAATATCGCCGGCGCTGGTCCTGGAGGCGCTCCGGCGGGCGGTGTTGTTGGGAAAACACAACTTCAAGTATATCGGGACCATTCTCTTAGAGTGGCAGAAGAACAACCTCCGGACCCTGACGGAAGTTGAGGAGTACGACCGGAATTTTGAAGCCAGCCGGAAGCGCAAGCGGAAGGCGCCCCGTTTGAACAACAGGGAAGAGATCGAGCGAAGAGAAAAGAAGAAGGAACTCATCCGGCGACTTTATAGTTGAGGGGGTCCGGTCCGGTGGGAGAGGTTTGCCGGGAGTGCGGCGACCGCGGGCTTGTCCTGCGCGGCAATGCCGCCGTTCCCTGTTCCTGCGTCAAGCAAAAAGCGATGCGTTTTCGTTTCGCGCAGGCCCAGCTTACACCGCTGATGCGTGAATACAGGTTTGAGCATTTTAACTTTCAGTACTACTCCCGTACTGCCAAAGACGGCGTCAAAGGAATAACTTACTACGAACTCGCCAGGCGCGCTTACAAAGCAGCTCGGGATTTTGTGGACCTGTTCTTGAAGGGTGAAGCCGGGGAAGGGTTGCTCTTCATTGGGCCGGTAGGCGCCGGGAAAACCTTTCTGGCCTGCTGCATCGCGAACGCGGTCCTGGAAGCGGGCAAAGAGGTTCTTTTCGTGGTGGTGCCGGATTTCCTCGACGAGATCCGGGCCACGTACGACGAGGAAGCGGACGTGGAATATAGTGAGCACGAGCTTCTCGGGCTGGCGAAGAGCGTACCGCTTCTGATCCTGGACGACCTGGGAGCGTTTATATATACTGAATGGGCGCGCCAGAAGATCTATTCCATCCTGAACCACCGCCTGAACCACTGTCTCCCGGTTGTGGTCACTACCAACGTCGCCCTCGAAGACCTGGAAGAATACCTTGGAGAGCGCACCACCTCGCGCCTCATCGAGATGTGCCGTTCCTACCGCCTGCTGGTAGAAAACGACATCCGCTTCGTCCGGCGCCAGGAACGGGAAAGCCGGCGGCGGTGAGCGGGGTTTTCGTAAATGAATTACGGAAGGTTGTTATGTTCCTGCGGGCAGGTAAAATAAAGCGCTTAGCCGGAGGAGATATAAAATGTCTTATCAAAAAGTAGGCTTTGAAACAGAGAAAGAGCTTCAGGAAAAAATTTTAGAAGAAAAAATAAAAGGAACTCCCGACTTAGAAATCGGTCAGAAGTACGGAGTGACGTTTCGATATATTGAGAAACTTATTACTAAGTCCCAAGGGCTGAATATCAGTGCTTTTAGGGTTTCAAAAAACATAAAAACCCTTCACCCTAAAGACTTTAAAGAAGAACAAACTACGGTTTGGAGCTTTAAACAGAGGGGTAACTGGGCAACTCACAGTGGGGAATACAGGGGAAATTGGTCTCCTTACATCCCTCGAAATGTGATTCTTAAGTATTCAGAACCCGGCGAATTGGTGTTAGACTACTTTTGCGG
>JASEJH010000068.1 GCA_030016455.1 Thermoanaerobacteraceae bacterium | reverse complement strand
CTCAAGATGGTCTCGGCTTGTTTTTCGATCAACTGCACCCGCTCCTTGAGTTCCAGGCAAATGGCGGTCAGCGTCTCAATTTTGTTCTCAATATTAACTAATCGGCTTTCCAGATCGAGTTCTTCAACGGTAACCCCTTTAACCTGGGAGGCGAAATCCTGCTCGCGCTTGAAGCGCAGAAGGAACCACAAGAAGCCGACGCAAAAGAACACCAGCAGTCCCAGAACGAGACCCACCAGTAGAGTCAGCATCAGCGTCCACTCCCTACCCGAGTCATTGTCGACAGAATTTCCCGCAGCTTTCTGATCGCTTTGGCGTGCAACTGGCACACACGGGATTCGGAAACTTTGAGCACCTGCCCGATTTCCTTCAAGGTCAGTTTCTCCTGGTAATAGAGCGCCAGCACCAGCTTCAACTTTTCGTCAAGCCGGGTGATCGCCTCTTCCAGCAACCGGTGATCCTCAGCCTGACTCAGCATTTCCAGCGGATCGGGGCTCAACGGGTCCTCAATCAAATCACCCCAGGAAAGCTGGCTCCCGTTACTGGTGTTCACCGTTTCTTCCAGCGAGGTGGGTGACAGCGCCTGAAAATAACTGGAGACTTTCGCCAGTTCGTTGGTGGAAATACCCAATCTGCTCGCCAGTTCCTCATTCGTCGGCCGCTGGCCGTTCTTCTTTTCCAACTCCTCCCTAACGGCGTTCACCTCCTGCATCCGCTGCCACAGGCTTCGCGGCAACCAGGTCAGACGCCGGACCTCATCCAGCATCGCCCCCCTTACCCGCCGGTAGGCATAGGCCTCAAAATCCGTCCCGTGGTCCGGGTCGAACCGCTCGATCGCCGCCATCAAGCCGAAGACACCCGCGCTTTCCAGGTCTTCCTGGCTGATCCACGGAGGCAAACGCACCGCAAGACGCCCCGCCAGTTGTTTAACCAGAGGCAGGTACTTCAGAATCAACTCCTGTCGTACGGCATCCGACTTGCCGACTTTGTATTCCCGCCACGCTTTCTCTACAACCATTAGACTTCCTCCCCCCTACACCAGTAGTCAGCGGCCAGATGTCGGTCATCAGAACCCAGAGGACCCCTGAAACAGCTCTTAGTTTCGACTTCGAATTTTGAACGTCGAACGGACCCCAAATCCTCTCCCTGCTTTACAACCGTTGAACCTTTTACCGGAGCCGGTTCTGCTCCATCATTTTCCAGAAAATGTAACTAAAGATTTTGTCCTTCTGGCTCTGCGGTAGATCAAGAAACTCTATGCCCAGGTGGTAAAGCCTCTTCTTCTCGAAAACTACCGGTTCTTGCCTGATCACGCGGGCCTTCGTCACCGTTTCGATGAAGTTATTCCGTACCGGCAACCGGAACTTAACGATAAGTTTTGTCCCGGGAAGGTATCCTTCTTCCGTAACCAGGCGTAGCCCGCCGGCGCTTAAGTCGAGGGCCTTTGTTTCCTTAAAGACCGGCGAAGCATCCCCTTCGGGCACTTCGGCGTAAAAGACATTAAGCAAAACGGGCAGCCGCACGTCACGCCGGCGCTGGATGCGTTTGATCTCCTCGGGGAAGGCCAGGCTGTAAAGCAGCACTCCTTCTTCCCGGCGACCGGTAACCGTCGTCGTGAAGGAGAAGCACTCGCCCGTCCCGGGCAGCTGGACCTTTACGCGGTCTCCCGGTGAGAGAACCAGGGGCATTTGCTGCCGGTAGGGCACCGCGATGAACACCGCGTCGGCCGTGATGTCCTCTACCGACGAAACGTAGTACTCGTCGCTGTTCTCCAGCGCCACCTGAATCCGCTGGTTGATCGAGAACCCGACCTGTTCCATGGTGAGCAAACCTATCCCTCCTTTCACCCGAATAATCTCAACAGGCGGTCCAGAAACCGCTCCGCGGCCTTTGGGGCAGGCTCCTTCCCGTCGATCAAACACCGGGCGATCTGACTCAGGCTCCGGGCCGCCGTGGAGTACGGCTGCGAAAGCACGAACGGACGCTGCTCTTTGACTGCTTCCCTGACCACGTGGTCCTCAACAATCGTCCCCAGGTAGCCGAGCCGGAAGCCCAGGAACTTGTCACAAACCAACTGGAGTTTGTGGGCGGCCTGGCGGGCGTCTTTTTCGTCCCGCGCCCGGTTGACCACCAGCCTGGCCTCGGAATGCACCTTGAACCGGGCCAGGATTTTAAGCAAGCCGTAGGCGTCGGTTAGGGAGGTGGGTTCGGGCGTGATAACCACGATTACCTCCTCGGCAGCGGCGACAAAACCAAGAACGGTCCTGGAAATGCCCGCGCCGGTATCAACCAGCAGGAAATCGGTCCTGGTACGGAGGTAGGGCAACAACTCCAGGACACGCTGCCGCTGGGTGGTATCCAGGTTTGCCAACTCCTGCATCCCGGAACCACCGGAAATGATTTGCAGCCCGTACGGACCCGGACAAACGATCTCCTCGATTCCTTTCCTCCCGTACAAGAACTCATACAGGGTGTAGGGCGGCGTAATTCCGAGCAGCACTTCGATGTTAGCCAGACCCAGGTCGGCGTCGAAAAGCAGCACCCGCCGCGCCTGGCGGGCAAGAACCAGCCCCAGGTTGACCACGAGACTCGTCTTGCCCACGCCGCCTTTACCACTCGTTACCGCGATTATCCGCGGTCCCGCCGTACAAAAAGCCGGCTGGTTACAGGTGTTCTTAATGAGGGTTCGCAATCTGTGCGCTTGGTCCGGCACCGTGCTCCCCCCCTTTCAACAGCATTTTGGCCAATTTCTTCGGGTAGAGCGTGTCAATGTCGTCGGGCACGCTTTGTCCGTCTGTAACATAGGCGGCCGGCAGGCCCAGTTGGTACACCAGGTTAAGAATTGCCCCGAAAGTTTCCGTTTCGTCAAGCTTGGTAAAAATGAGCTTGTTAAAGTGCAAGCGGCCGAAATCCCCCGCCACTCGCAGCAGGTCGCGGTACTTGGTATTGCAGCTCAAGACCAGGTAAACGTCGCACGGCTTGGGGATAACTTCGATGAATCCCCGCAGTTCCAGTACCTGTTGGAGATTCCGTGACGGCCGCCCGGCGGTGTCGATCAGGATGTGGTCGGCCGACGTATAGTTGTGCAAGGTCTGCCGCAACTCCACCGGCGTGTTCACCACTTCCAGGGGCACGCCGATGATTTCGGCGTAGGTCTTGAGCTGCTCCACCGCCCCGATCCGGTAGGTGTCGATGGTGACCAGCACTACCTCTTTCTGGTAAAACAGCCGGAACTGCGCCGCCAGCTTGGCCAGTGTAGTAGTCTTGCCAACGCCGGTCGGCCCGACGAAGACGATCACCCGCGCGGTACCGCCGTCGGCATAAGCCGGCTCCACCAGTTGCGCAATCCGCTTCAGTAAAAACACCTCCGCAGCCTGGTCGCGGTGCGGGTGGTCCGGCGGCACCTCTTTCTCCAGCGCCGCCAGCAACTCGTTGACCAGTTCTTCTTCGATCTCCATCCCGGTCAGGAACCTGCGCCATTGCGACAGAAAGAGGTCTTCGTCCTTTGCCTGCTTGTAATCGGAAAGACGGTACAGGAGGGTTTTAACTTCGGACAGTTCCCGGTGAAGCAGGCCTTTCTGCTCGAGTGCGGCCGCTTCCCCGTTTCCGGGAATGGAGGCGGGGTGCCGCGGTTCTTCCTTTGCTTTCGGTTCCGCACCTGTAGCCGGGAATTGAACCGGGGAAGTTTCATCCGCCTGCCGCTCATCCAGCGCCGCCGTCACCTCAAGCTGGGGGGTCAGGAAACCGAATAACCCCCTCCCCCGTACCCGGCGGCTGGAAATAATCACGGCCTCCGACCCCAGGTCACGCTTGATCAGCGCCACGGCCTCCTGCATATCCCGCGCCACGTACCTCTTAATCCTCATCCCAGATCACCGTTCCAATTGCCTCAACTTCAATATCCGCCGCAATTTCGTTCAAGGAAAGCACCGCCAACTGGGGAAACTGCCTTTCAATCAGCCGCCGCAGCGGCAGACGCGCCCCCGGCGAACACAGGACAACCGGCAGCACCCCCCGGCGCGCCGCCCGCTCCATCGCTTCCTTTACCCGCTCCATAACCCGCTGCGCCTTCCGGGGCTCCAGTACGGGAATGCTACCCTGCGGGGTCTGGCTTGAAACTGCTTCAATCAAGAGCTGTTCCAGGCGCGGGTGGACCGTAATCACGGGCAGGCGCCCGTCCACCGCATACTGGCGCGTGATGGTCCTGGCCAGCGCCGCCCGCGCCCGCTCGGTGATAAAATCGGTGTCGCGGCTGATTGCGGCTGCGTCGGCAACGGCCTCCAGAATCCCCACCAGGTCGCGAATTGAAATCCTTTCCCGCAGGAGATTCTGCAAAATCTTTTGCACCTCGCCCAGGCTCAACAGGTTGGGCACCAGTTCGTCCACCAGCGCCGGATGCTTTTCCCTGACTGCGTCGAGAAGCTCCTTGACTTCCTGGCGCCCGAGAAGCTCCGCCGCATTGCGCTTGATAAATTCTGAAAGGTGGGTCACAAGCACGGTGCTGGCATCGACCACCGTATAACCGGCTGCTTCCGCCGCTTCCCTTTCGGCCTCGCTGATCCACCAGGCCTCCAGGCCAAAGGTGGGTTCACGGGTCGGTATCCCCTTCAACCGGGTCTCACCGCCGGCGGGATTCATCGCCAGGTAGTATCCCGGCATCAACTCGCCGGAGGCAGCTTCAACCCCCCGCAACCGGAAGACGTAAGCGTTTGGTTTCAGCTGCAGGTTGTCCCGGATCCGGATCGGGCGGACGTATATCCCGAGTTCCGCCGCGCACTGCCGCCGAACAGCCGCCACCCGAGGGAGGAGGTCGCCCCCCTGGTCCTCCTGGGTAAGCGGCACCAGGTTGTAACCGATTTCAATCTCTAAGGGATCGACCTGAAAGTAAGTCAGAACGTTCTCCGGCTCCTTCCGCGTTTCCCTTACCCTCCGGGCCCGCTGTTCTTCCTCCTTTACCCGCCGGCGTTTTTCTTCTTGAACCAGGCTTTGTCCCAAAAACGCAGTCGCCCCGGCCATACTCAGAAACAGGACGTTGGGCATCGCCGGGATCAAACCCAGTACCACAAAGATTCCGGCGGTCACGAACAGCACCCGGGGGTAGGCGGTCAGCTGCTGGGAAACCTGTTGTCCGAAACTCGCCTCGGCACCCGCCCGCGTCACCAAAACACCGGTAGCAGTTGACACCAGCAGTGCCGGTATTTGGGTCACCAAGCCGTCACCGATGGTTAAAATGGTGTAAGTCCGCAGCGCTTCCAGCAGATCGAACCGCATAATGACCAGCCCGATAATCAAACCTCCGATGATGTTTACCGCAGTGATCACCAGACCGGCGATGACATCGCCGCGGATGAACTTGGTCGCACCGTCCATCGCGCCGAAGAAATCCGCCTCGCGTTGAAGCTGCCGCCGCCGTTCTTTCGCCTCGGCCTCCGTAATCAACCCCGAGTTGAAATCGCCGTCAATAGCCATCTGCTTCCCGGGCATCGCGTCGAGCGTGAAGCGCGCTGCCACTTCGGCCACGCGGTTGGCACCGTTCACGATAACCACAAACTGAATCACGGTGATAATTAAGAAAACGATGAAACCGATGATATAACTCCCACCGACCACGAACTCCCCGAAAGCAGCGATCACCTTCCCCGCAGCCGCCTGGCCCAAAATGAGCCGGGTGGAACAAATGTTGAGCGCCAGGCGGTACAGGGTCAGCACCAGCAAAAGCGTCGGGAAAACCGATATTTCCGTCGCTTCGGTAGTAAAGAGCGTCACCAGGAAAACCAGGAGCGAAAACGCCAGGCTCAAAACAAGCAGCACGTCCAGCACTGCAGGGGGAATTGGGACGATGATCAGCAGGACCACCCCGATAACCAAACCGGCGATGATCAGGTCTCCGTACCGCTTAAAACTGCTCGCTCGTGCTACCTCAGCCTGCATCTACCCATGAGCCCCCTCTGAAATGCGTTCTTCTTCCGTAGGGCGCGGCAATGAGCTTCGCATTACTGCGTTAGGCTCGCCGGCCGGGTCCTCACGTATTTCTGTATACGCTCCGGCCCGTCCGGCTGCGCCTTCCTTGTACTGCTCGCTCCTCGCCGCGTTCCGTTTATGCTACTCTTCTGCATCTAAGTAACTGGCTTACAGGTCTATTCGCCCCATTTTCATCCCTCGTGGTGCCGCTTGGTAGCACAGCATGAGGACCCCTCGTAGAGTACTTAGGAGCTTACACCTCGTCCCTCGACCTTCTCCTTGACGGCCATGAACCGCCGGGCGCGCCACCGGTGGCCAATGATCCCGATCTTGTTCGCAAGAACCATAAACAGGGTGGCTACAACAAAAAGAAACAGCATCGCCTGAGCCGTCGTTAAACGGGTGAGAACCACGGCGCTCAAACCAAGAACCGCACTGGTCCCGTAGACCGTCAGGACCGCCCGCCGGTGGCTGAAGCCGATCGCCAGGAGGCGGTGGTGCAGGTGTTCCCGGTCGGCGCGGAATATCCGCTGTCCGTTCTTGTACCGCCGGAGAATGGCGAAAAGCGTGTCAAAAAGCGGGATGCCCAGGATAATCGCCGGGGTGATAAGAGTCGCGGCCGTGGCCGTTTTGGCCACCCCAATCACGGCCCCGCAAGCCAGGAGGAACCCGATCAGCATCGCGCCGCAATCGCCCAAGAAAATCCGGGCCGGGTGGAAGTTATAGGGGAGAAAAGCAACCAGCACGGCCCCCAAAATCAGGGCCGGCAGGATCGCCACCCTGTCCCCCACCAGCGCCGCCACGGTGGCCAGGGTTACGGCACCGATGCTGCCAACGCCTGCCGCCAGCCCGTCGAGCCCGTCAATCAGGTTGACGGCGTTGGTCACCGCAACCACCCAGAAGACCGTGACCGGAATACCCCAGAAACCCAAATACAAAAGGTGCCCCTCGCGGAGCGGGTGGGTAATGAACAGGATATTAATCCCTAAAGGAATCACTGCCAAGGCTGCAAGTATCTGGCCGCAGAGTTTCACCCGGGGGCTGAGGCCCCGGATGTCATCCAGAACCCCGAGGGCAAAGACCAGGGTGCCGCCGACCAGCAGGCCGAGGTACTTGGGGGGAACCCCCCCGGAAACGGCCGCCGCAGCCAACCCGGCGAGAAAACCCAGGTAAACCGCCACCCCCCCGAGCCGGGGCATAGGTTGGGTGTGAATCTTCCGGGCCTCGGGCTCGTCTATGGCACCGGTGCGGTACGCCAGCCGCACCGCCAGCGGGACCGCAAACAGCGTAACGGCCGCCGCTACCACCGGCGCCAGCAAAAAGTGCATCAAGCTCTCCTCTCCCCGAAACCAGTATTCACCGCCGGGTATCAGTACCGGCGGTTAAGCCCTGCGGACGCCGCCAACCCCTGGACCGGTTTTCTTCTGTAGATTATCACTCTCCCGCGAACGGCGCCGCTTTTCCTCCCGCTGCGAAAACCAGTTCTGCCTCCGCAGCCAGCTCTGTTCCAACCAGGGCCCGGCAACGTGCTTTACCCACGGTGGCTTTCAGCTTTAAAATCTCCGCCTCCAGCCGCAGAGTATCCCCGGGCACTACCGGCCGCCGGAAACGCGCCTTGTCGATCCCGGCGAACAAGGG
>JASEJH010000067.1 GCA_030016455.1 Thermoanaerobacteraceae bacterium | reverse complement strand
CCGAGTTCCCGTTTCACTTCCTCGATTGGTTTTCCCGGCTGGTAAACCGCCAGGGTGGAAAGACAACTGCGGGCTTTTACGTTCATAAGCCTGCTCCTTCGGTTTTTGAAACATCTTACCACAACGTACCGCCGGAAACAATCCCGTTAATCCTGGTCCGGCTGCTCCGCTTCAAGCCCTCAACGTCCAAAATCTACCGTTTCTTCAGGCGTCTCCCCTACGCCCCGGCAATCCCGGCCCGGGGCCGCAACGCTGCCTTAAGGGATGCCGTCAGCCTTCCCACCTCCCCGTAAGCTCCTTCGGCAATCAGCCGGACGATGGCGCTCCCGACCACCACCGCGTCACAGAAAGGCGCCACCCGCGCGGCGGTCTCGGGTCCGGAAACCCCGAAGCCGATGGCCACCGGGAGGTCGGTGTGCCGGCGCACCAGATCGCTCAAAGCCTGCAGGTCGGTTTCAATCGTTTCCCGCATCCCGGTGACGCCGGTCACAGAAACGCAGTAGATAAAGCCCCGGGCCTGCGCGCAGATCGCCGCCGCCCGGCTGGGCGTGCTTGTAGGCGCCACCAGCGGAATAAGGTCGAGTCCGTAAAAATCGGCGTGTTGTTTCAGCGGCCCGCTCTCTTCATGAGGAAGGTCCGGAACGATCAGGCCGGCGGCTCCCTTTTCCGCGGCGCGGCGGCAGAAGGCGTCGAGCCCGTACTGCAGCACCGGGTTGTAGTACGTCATCAGCACGAGGGGCACGTCAGCCTGCTTGCAGACTTCACCCACCATTTCCAGAATGCCGTCAACCGTTGCCCCGGCAGCCAGCGCCCTGTTCGAAGCCGCCTGGATCACCGGCCCGTCGGCCAGGGGATCGGAAAAAGGAATCCCGACTTCGACCAGGTCGGCGCCTGCCTGCGCCATGGCCAGGATCAGCCGCCCGGTCTGCTCGAGGCCTGGATCGCCGCCCATCAGGTAGGTGATGAGCCCTTTCTCTCCCCTTTCTTTCAATGCGTTGAAGGTTTCTCTTATGCGGGACACGCTTCAACCCCCTTTACCCGGGCCACGGTCTCCACGTCTTTGTCGCCCCGCCCGGAGAGGTTCACCACGACGACTGCTTCCCGGGGCAGCGCCGGAGCCAGCCGGACGACTGCAGCGATGGCGTGGGCGCTTTCCAGCGCCGGCAGGATGCCTTCGGTTTTGCTGAGGAGTTCAAACGCCGCCAGTGCTTCCGCGTCCGTAGCCGTCGTATAGGTTACCCGTCCGGTCTCCTTGAGGTGGGCGTGCTCCGGACCGACCCCCGGGTAGTCGAGTCCGGCGGAGATGGAGTGCACGGGGCTGACCTGGCCTTCCTGGTCCTGAAGCAGGTAGCTCAGCGAGCCGTGCAACACGCCGGGCCGGCCGCAGTTTAAAGTGGCGGCGTGCCTGCCGGTCTCCAACCCCTCGCCGGCGGCCTCCACCCCTACCAGTGCAACCTCCGCATCGTTGAGGAAGGGGTGGAAAATCCCCATCGCGTTCGACCCGCCGCCGACGCAGGCCACAATCACGTCCGGCAGGCGCCCTGTAGCCTCCAGGACCTGCGCCCGGGTCTCCCGGCCGATGACTGCCTGGAAGTCCCGGACGATCATCGGGTAAGGGTGCGGCCCGGCGACGGAACCGATCAGGTAGTAGGTTGTGCGGACGTTGGTGACCCAGTCCCGGATGGCTTCATTCATTGCGTCCTTCAGCGTCCGGCTGCCGGCGCCGACCGGGACCACTTCCGCGCCCAGAAGCTGCATCCGGATCACGTTCAGCCGCTGCCGGACCATGTCCTCCTTGCCCATGTAGACTGCACACTCAAAGCCGAGCAGCGCCGCGGCGGTGGCCGTGGCCACGCCGTGCTGCCCGGCGCCGGTCTCCGCGATCAGCCGGCGCTTTTTCATCCGCCCGGCTAAAAGCGCCTGGCCGACGGTGTTGTTGATCTTGTGGGCACCGGTATGGTTTAAGTCTTCCCGTTTCAGGTAGACCCTGGCCCCGCCCAGGTGTGCGGTAAGCCGTTCCGCGTAGTAAAGCGGGCTGGGCCTGCCCACATAATGCTCAAGGTACCAGTTAAACTCCTTCTGAAATCCGGGGTCGTCTTTTACCGCAGCGTAGGCCGCCGTAAGCTCCTCGAGCGCCGGCATCAGCGTCTCGGGCACAAAGCAGCCGCCGTAAGGCCCAAAATAACCCCGTGCGTCGGGTAGCATCAAACAACCTCCTTTGCCTGCCGGATGAAGGCCCGGATTTTAGCCGGGTCCTTCCGGCCGTCCGTTTCCACCCCGCCCGAAACGTCCACCGCATACGGCCGGACCGCCTGAACGGCTGCCCGGACGTTCTCCGGAGTGAGTCCGCCGGCTAGGATCAGCGGTACCCGGAACTCCCTCCCGGCAAGGAGCCCCCAGTTGAAGGTTTTCCCCGTCCCGCCCGGCGTTCCGGGAACATAGGTGTCCAGGAGCACCGCCTGCACCGGATAGGCGTCGAGCCCCTCCAGGCTTGCTGCGTCGCGGACCCGGACGGCCTTAATAACGCGCAGGTTCAGTTCCCGGCAATATTCCGGCGTCTCCGCGCCGTGAAGCTGCACCGCGTCCAGCCGGCAGAAATCGCTCACCTCCCGGACCACCGCCGGCGGAAGATCAACAAAAACCCCCACCGCCGTGACGAAAGGAGGAAGGGCGGCAATGATTTCCCGCGCCGCTTCCGGCGTCACCTGCCGGCGGCTGGCGGCAAAAACAAACCCGAGGGCGTCCGCCCCTGCCTCGACGGCCGCCCGCGCGGTCTCAATGTCTCGGATACCGCAGATTTTTACCCGCACCGTCATTTAAGACCCCCGTTGCTGGAACTTAAATTTTTTCTTTATTTTGTTAACACTCTATTTTGTTAACACTCTCTCAGTTGGCTTCTGACTTTTGAATTTTAAACCTCTCCTTATCCCGTTCCCGCGTCGAGCAGTTCCCGGAGCTTCGCAGCGGGGTCCGCGGCGGACATCAAGGCCTCGCCGATCAGGACCGCGTCCACGCCGTGCTCCTTCAGGGCATGCATCGCAAGAGGCGAACTGATCCCGCTCTCGCTCACCACGATCACTTCCGGCGGGATGTGGCGGAGCAGGCGGAGGGTGATTTTGATGTCGGTGGTAAAGGTTTGCAGGTCCCGGTTGTTGATCCCGATGACCGTTACCCCGGCATCCAGCGCCCGCTGAACCTCGTCCCGGGTATGGACTTCGACCAGGCACTCCATCCCCAGCGTACGCGCCAGCTCCAAAAACCCGACCAGTTCCCGCTGCCGCAAAAGCCGCACGATTAACAGCACCGCGTCGGCCCCAAGGAAGCGGGCCTCGTAAATCTGGTAGGGGTCTAAAATGAACTCCTTGCACAAGACCGGAATCGTGACTGTCTGCCGCACTGCGCCCAGGAAACCGGGATGGCCGGCGAAAAACCGTTCGTCCGTCAACACCGAGATCGCCGCGGCTCCTGCCGCAGCGTACGTCTTTCCCACCGCCACCGGATCCGCGTCAGGCCGGATCGGCCCCTTTGAAGGTGAAGCCCGCTTGATTTCGGCGATGACGGCAATCCTGCCCGGCTGCCGCAGGCCGGCGCAAAAATCCCGCACGGGCGGCGCAAACGCTACGGCCTCCTTGACCCGTTCGAGCGGACAGTACGCCTTCTTCCGCACGATCTCCAGACGCTTGTGCTCAATTATCTGCTCCAGCATCAATTGAACCTCCGGGTCCAGGCCACGTATTCCTCCATCTTTGCCAGCGCAGCCCCCGAAGCCATCGCTTCCCGCGCCAGACTCAGCCCTTCACGGAGATCGCCCGCCTTCCCGGCGGCCACAAGCGCCAGCGCCGCATTCAGCGCCACCGTGTCGGCCATGGGCCCCTGTTTGCCCCGTAAAATCTCGCGGGTCAGGACAGCGTTTTCTGCCGCGGTGCCCCCGCGCAAGGCGTCGAGGGAACAGCGCGCGATACGGTAGTCGGCCGGATCGAGCACCTCCCGGCGCACCGCACCGCCGTTTACCTCTGCATAATAGGCCGGCCCGGCCGGGGAAAGCTCATCCAGTCCGCCGGCGCCGTGCACCACGAACGCTCGTTTCACCCCTAACAGGGCGAGCACCTCGGCCACCAGCCCGATCAGTTCCGGAGCGTAAACGCCCAGCACCTGCGTCTGCGCGCCGGCAGGGTTGCACAGCGGCCCTAAAATGTTGAAGACCGTGCGCAGGCCGAGCTCCCGCCGGGGCCCCGCAACGTGCTTCATCGCCGGGTGGCAGAGCGGCGCGAAGAAAAACCCGAAACCGATCTCGTCCAGGCATTGGCCCGCTGCTGCGGGCGGGAGGTCAATCTTTGCGCCCAGCGCTTCCAGAAGGTCGGCGCTGCCCGAGCGGCTGGAAACAGACCGGTTGCCGTGCTTTGCCACCGGGCAGCCGCAGGCTGCTACCACGAAAGCGGCGGTGGTCGAAACATTGAAGGTGTGGGCGCCGTCGCCGCCGGTACCGCATGTATCAGTCAGCACCGGGTGCCGGGAAACGAACCTCACCGCCTTGTCCCGCATCGCCCGGGCAAACCCCGCAACCTCCTCCGCCGTCTCTTTTTTCAGCCGGAGTGCCACCAGAAAGCCCCCGATTTGTGCCGGTGTAGCCTCGCCCTCCATGATCTCACCCATTACCTGCCGCGCCTCGTCGGCCGTCAGGTTTTCGCCCGCAACCACCTTGGCCAGCGCTTCCTTGATTACCACGCCTATCCCTCCCTAAGTCTAAAAAATTCCGCAGCAGTTCCCTTCCGTGCTCCGTTAAAATCGACTCGGGGTGAAACTGTACGCCTTCCACCGGGTGCTCCCGGTGTCGAACCCCCATAATCTCTCCCTCCGCCGTCCACGCGCTTACCTCCAGTACGTCCGGCAGGCCTTCCGGCGCCACCACCAGCGAGTGGTAGCGGGTGGCGGTAAACGGCGAGGGCAGGTTGCGGAAAACGGTCCGGCCGTCGTGGTGGATCGGTGAAGTCTTACCGTGCATCAGCCGCGGCGCCCGGACGACCCGCCCGCCGAAAGCCTGCCCGATCGCCTGGTGCCCCAGGCAGACCCCTAAAATGGGAACCCGGCCGGTAAACTCCTTGATGAGATCGAGGCAGATCCCCGCCTCGTTGGGCGTGCAGGGACCCGGGGACAGGACGATGTGGGAGGGGTTAAGGGCTGCGATTTCGGCCGGCGTGATGGCGTCATTGCGGAAAACCACCGGTTCCGCCCCGATTTCCGCCAGGTACTGCACCAGGTTATAGGTAAACGAGTCGTAGTTATCAATTACCAGCACCAAAGGAACCACCTCCTCCTAACGTGGTCAAGAGCGCCTGGGCCTTGTTAATCGTTTCCAGGTACTCCCGCTCCGGGTCGGAATCGGCAACGATCCCGGCGCCGGCCTGGACGTAAGCCTGTCCGTTCCGGATGACAATGGTACGGATCGTGATGCAGGTGTCAAGGTTTCCGCTGAAGCTGAAGTAGCCCACCGCCCCGGCGTAGGGCCCCCGCCGCGTCGGTTCCAGTTCCTCGATGATCTCCATCGCCCGCACCTTGGGCGCGCCGGAGACCGTCCCCGCCGGGAAGGAAGCCGCCAGGGCGTCCAAGGCGGTGCACCCGGGCGCTAATTTCCCCTGGACCTCGGAGACGATATGGATTACGTGGGAGTACTTCTCGATGGTCATAAACTCCGGCACCTGCACCGTACCCGGGGTGCAGACCCGCCCTAAGTCGTTCCGGCCCAAATCCACCAGCATGATGTGTTCCGCCCGTTCCTTCGGGTCGCCTAAAAGTTCCTCCGCCAGGGCCTCGTCTTCCGCGGGGTCCCGGCCCCGCGGGCGGGTGCCGGCGATGGGCCGGGTTCGGATGATGCCGTCTTCCACCCGGATGAGCATCTCCGGCGAAGAGCCGACGATCACCGGGTCGCCGAAGTTCAGGTAGAAAAGGTAAGGCGAAGGGTTTATGGCCCGGAGGCGCCGGTAAGTCTCGAAGGGGTCGCCGGCAAAAGGCTGGGCGAAACGCTGGGAGAGCACTACCTGCAGGATGTCCCCGGCACGAATGTACTCTTTTGCCCGGCGTACCGCGTCTAAAAACTCATCCTTGCGCATGTTCACCGCAGGTGGCGCGGCCGGATCTGCCGCCTGGACCTCCCATCCCAGCGCCACCGGCTGCCGGAGCGCCGCCAGCGTGTGCGCGATGCGGTCCACGGCGTCCTGGTAAGCTGCATTCGGGTCATCCTGCGGGCGCGTGTTTACGACAACCGTGAGCCTGCGGCGGGTATGGTCGAAAATGAGCACCATGCGGGTGAATACCAGGTAGCAGTCGTCAACGCCCATGTCATCAACAGTGCAACTCGGAAGGCGTTCCAGGTGGCGGACCAGGTCGTAGCCGAAATAACCTACGCCGCCGCCGTAAAACCGCGGCAAGCCTTCCAGAGAGGGTCCCTTGAGGCCTGCCAGGACTTTTTCAAGTGCCCTCAGCGGCGAACCGCTGAAGCGCTCTTCCCTTCCGTCTGCCGCGACCGAGACTGTATCGCCCTTGGCACGGAAAATCAGAAACGGGTCGAAGCCGATAAAACTGTACCGCCCTAAGAATTCGCCGCCGGAAACACTTTCCAGCAGGTAGGCTGGTGTCCCGCCGATTTTTTTAAAGGCCGCGATGGGTGTTTCCAGGTCGGCCACCACTTCCTGGTAGACCGGCACCACCTGGTATGTGCCGCTGAGCCGCCGGTATTCCTCCCGGGACGGTTGGATCACTTCTTTCCGCTCTCCTTCGAAAAAATAAGGCCAGCGCCCCAAATGAGCACTGGCCTTGCTCGCTTCCGGTCTCCGCCAGCCTCATCTCGGCTCGTCTCCGCTCAGAAACTCAAACTCAACTCAACTGAACCTGTTTAATTTGCATATAGTTTATACCGGTCTTTCCGTCCCTGTCAATCGTTTTTTTTAAAAACAGAACCAGGCGCCGCCGGCCTATTGCTGTCAGACAAGCATCCCGCAGACCCCGAGGAGCACCAGCAGAAACCCTGCTGCCGGCCCCGCCAAGCCGCCGAGCCAGCGGGAAAGGCCGTTTTGGCCGAGCTTAACGCCCGCCCAGAGGAACAGCAGGCTGAAAACCGCCATCCCGCAGGCGGTAAGCACCGGATTCAGTCCCAAGATGCCGGCGCCGAAGCCGCCCGCGAAGTTGTTCAGCGTCAGCGCGCCGCCTAAAAACAGCGCCTCTTTCACGTCAATGTGGCCGGAATAATCCGTGTCGGCGAGAGCCGGCGACATGAGCAGGTTCTTAAATTCCCGGAAAATGTTTTTCTCAAGGACCGGGGCCGGCTCTTCTTTTTCCGGCGGCTTCACCGGAGCCCTTTTTCGCGCCTCAAAGAGCTCCTGGTACAAAACCCAGATCCCCATGCCGGCTATGACCGCAGCACCCAGGTGCTTGGCCGTCACCACAGAGAAAAACCGGGCCAGCCAACTGCCGGTGAAGAGCGTGCAGAGGGTCCCCAGGCTCGTAGTCAGAGCGATGAGCAGGTTTGAAGACAGAGGCACCCGAATTCTTCGCGCGCCCAGAGACAGTCCCACCCCGAAATTATCGAGGTTGGCGGCAACAATCAAAAACAGCATGCTTAGACGGTCCATTTGCTTCACTCCAAAGACCTCTGCCCCCAGACTATGAGCGAGAA